>DNGE01000129.1 GCA_003486705.1 Bacillota bacterium | reverse complement strand
CCAAAGAAGGCTAAAGCCATTGTTCACCCATCTTATCATAACCTGCAACACATGTTAATAAATAATTTTGCACGTGTAAACCGTCAACCCGAATTCTTTTATCAATCTAAATAGGAAAAAACTCTGAGTTAAAAAGCCATTAAATAAGGCTGTTAACTTAGAGAAAGTAGACTGATGGCGACCCCTTCAGAAACAGAAATTAATCCCCTACCGAACATCCAATTATGGCAGTGTTTTCTCTGTCAGGCATTGTTTTATAGTATAAATCAATAAAAGGTTTTAACGTGTTGGTTAAAAAATCACTATATTCAAAACCATGTCCACCAGGATAACCTGTTACTTTTGCGTGAGGTAAATAATGAGCACCAATCTCACTGTGCCACGGGCGATATTCATCGTATCTAGACAGTAAGTAATAATCTGATCATCACACACCGTTAAGCGATAAATGACAAACTTGAGGGAATTGACATGTTAGAGCATAAAACCTCATAAGATGTATTAATCTAGAAGTCTTAAGGTGGTGGTGTCATGATAAAGAACAAGAAACTAAAAATAATAGGGTGGGTTATTTTTGGGATATTTATTTGTTGGCTTTGTTTTTATGTCCCAAGTAAAGATAAAGATCAACAAAGAGAAGTGATTGAAGACTTTTATAACGCAATATATACCTATGATTATGAAACAGGTGATAAAGATTGTTCAAGTAATATAAAATGTGAGCACACGCTAACAACTCTAAAACCTTATTTGTCTAAAAATACACTTATCGATCTAGAGACGATTGATTCATTAGTTGTTCGCCCAGCCGTTTTTAGCCAGGTCGATGTCTCCCTTTGGGATCTTAATTCAATTAAATCAAATGGTGAGTATCGATTAGATGGGAAAAAGGTTTACCAATTTGATGTTACAGTAACAGTGGTTAGTGAATCATTAACAACAGAGGAGTCAAACACACATAATCTCAATATGTACATTCAGCTTGTCAGTGAAAAAGATGGATGGAAAGTGCATAGTCTTGAATATTTTTCGAATGATTTGATTTTTGAATAACAGAAAGTGTCCCCAGGACACTTTTTATTTTCCTAAAAGTTACCAATATATGGTTTACAAAATGTGTGTTGCGGTGTACTATGTAAGTAGAACAGTAGTACAAAGAGGTGATACAGCTTGAACTTTGAATCGTTAGAATTCAATAATAAAGAACCGATCTATTTGCAAATTGTCGAGTGGGTCAAAAAAAGCATTGCCAGTGGTGACTTACAACCGGGAGATAAATTACCATCGGTTCGTGAGATGTCGACACTGATTAAAGTTAATCCTAACACATTGCAACGCGCGTATACAGAACTTGAACGTCAACAAATTACAGTCACAAAACGAGGGATGGGGTCATTTGTGAGTACAGTCGATGGACATGTCAGTAACTTAAAGCAGCAACTCGCAAAAGAAATTATTGAAAAGTTCTTAAGCGACTTAAGTGCAGCGGGGATAACGAAAGCCGAAGCAATTAAATTAATTGAGGAGATGGAATAGATGATTGAATTAAAAAATGTGAATAAAAAATACAATGAAAAAATTATTTTAGATAATGTCAGCTTACACATTCCAAGAGGTGAAATTATTGGATTATTGGCACCCAATGCGGTTGGAAAAAGCACGTTCTTAAAAATCTTAGCTGGTCAAATTTGTATGAATAGTGGTACTTATTTATTTAATGGAGAAGAATTTAAACCCGCCCACAAAGCGTCTATTGGTTATATGAACGAAAATGACACGTTCCCAATTAGCTGGAAAGTGGGGGAAGTCATTGAGTATTACAAAACATACTTCACAACATTCAACGCTAAAAAATGCCGTGACATGTTAGCGGAGTTTAAGATTAGTGAGCACGACAAACTAAAAGTCTTATCAAAAGGAACACTTGAAAAATTCTATTTATCACTAGCCCTTGCCATTGAAGGATCGCTATATATTTTAGATGAGCCGCTTGCTGCCGTCGATTTAGTGGCACGCGAAGAAATCATCAAAATGATGATGGAAAAATTCGACTTAGATACAACCTTAATTATTTCAAGTCACTTAGTTAATGACATCGAGACATTACTTGATCGCGTTCTATTCTTAAAAGATGGAAAGATTGTTGAGAATACATTAGTTGAAGATCTGCGCATGCAAGGAAAATCAGTCGTAACGAGATACAAAGAGGTGTTTTAAGATGCGACGGTCGCTATACTGTGTGGAAACAAAAATTGCATTTGGCATAATTGCCGTAACCCTCGTCTTATTTTTACTTTCAATCACGTATCAGCCACACGTTGTTGGGTTGCAGTATGTGGGAATCATAGCGTTTCGTTTACTAGAATCTTTGATGAATGTTGCATTCTTATTTATTTTAATTTATCCCGCTTATATCTTAAAAAAAATTGCACCCAACGTTTCAAACGTGTTTGATGAGCCTGCCATTACATCGTTTTTACCGCTTAGTAAAAAGCAATTATTTTGGAATGGTATAAAAGGTTGGATTATCTTTTGCCCCATTTATATTTTCCTAGCCATCTATTTATATTTAGTAGCCAAAACATATATTGATTCAGCATCGTTTGGACATCATCAACCTGTCTCATTTGACTTTCATGTTATAAGAAATGGGTGGGATCAATTGCTAGATATTTATGTCATGCGAGGTCTATTTATTATTCACTTGTTTTTAGTCTTTATGGCTAATACGATCATCCATTTTGCTACTGCTATGTCAAAAGGAAAGTATATCGCGCTTAATATCGTGACATTCATGCTGGTACTAGTCACAACCTTCTTAGGCTATGCTCGTTTTGAAACTTTTCATGAAGGCTTTTGGTTAATCACCATATTTATTATTTTAGTTACCTATTTTATCTATGCTTTTAAAAAATTAGAGTACATTTATCAATAAGGGGTGGGAAGTTGTTTACAGAAAAAAAGGATTTAATCTCGTATGCACGATTAAATTTTATGGGATTTTGTGTGGCTGACTTAGTTATTTTAGGTTCGAGTATCTTTCTTGGTATTCATTCAGCATTAGATTTAATGTGGTCTAGAATTTGTGCTAGCAAGTGATGATTTAGAAAAGATGCATCAGTAGGAGGGAACGGAATGAAGTTATTACAAAAAGATTGGGATTATAATCAAAGACTTATTTTTATTTTATTGGGTGGTATCCTTTGTTGCTTTATCGTTGCAGCGTTCTTTTTAGGGATAAATGAAGAAGCGGATTCAGTGATGTTTAGTATGTATCATACGTTTTATTTTGTATCAACCATATATTTGGTTAGCTATCCAGTTTCATTATTTAAATTAATTTTTCCTAAGCAAGGTACCGTTTTTACGGCACCGAATATTACGGCGATGTTACCGGTTAGTAAAAAGGAATTGTTGTTTAATAAAATGATGCCAGCCTTCATTTTTATGGTGGTGTATTTAGTGACGACAACAGGCTTGTATAAATATTACGAGTTATTTATTCCATGGAGTTCAAATACGTTGGTTAATTATTTATTATTTGTCATTGGCTTTGCGTGTTTATTTAATCTTCATTTTGTGATTGGAATAATGACAAAGTTTAGTCGTCCGATTGAGTGGTTAAAGATTTTGGTTAAATATAGTATTAGACAAGCCGTTTTAATTTCAGTATTAGTTTTGATTTCGGTTTTTGTTCCGGTTGTTTCAGAGAATATTTATGTGATCGGCTATGTGTTGATTTTAGGGTATGCGGTGCTTGAATTTATTAGGACGCTTCCTTTGTTAGAAGAAATTTATCAGTAGTTGGAATAAAAGAAGGAGGTGCTAGGATGAATTTATTAAAAAGAGATCATCTGTATGCGCAGAAATTATTTTTAGTAGGGTTTGTTCTACTGTGGTTGTTGTTTTTGATTGGGAGCGTGTTTTTAGGGCGAAATGATGAATATGATGCGTTGATGTATGGGGCTTATCAGTCGTTTTATAGCATGAGTGTGTTGGTAATGAGTGCTTATCCATTGCATGCCTTAATCACGATAAGTCCAAAGCGAAATGAGTTATTAACAGCCCCAATGATTACGCAATTTTTACCGGTGAGTCGCGGGCAATTGTTTTGGAATAATTTAAAACCGTGGTTTGTTATTTACCCAGGGTATCTTATTTTAACGACGCTTTTGTATCAACCGTATTTTGAACATGCTGCAAGATGGGCGGATTCGATTTCATCTATGATTATCTTTGGAAGTATGGGGATTTTATATTTATCTCTTATGACGATGACGGGTATTATTCATCATTTGAGTCAGAACAATCATATGGGCATGATGCTTATTAAGATGTTATTTAAAACGCTTGGAGTCATCGGAATTGGTATGCTTATTTGTATGGGGTTAAAGATAGAGTTTGTCAATGATTTAACGTGGCTGTTTATTATTGCCTGTTTACTGCTGGCATATAGTTTAGGAGAATTTATTTTTTCTTATCGACAGATTGAAGAGATTTATCAATAAGGAAGATATGTATTAAAAATTAATAATTTTTAAAACATCAGGATGAAAGTACAATCCGATTTGATGACACGACCTACTATAGTAGTAGGAGGTGTATAACGTGCCTATTATGTTAACGTTAATTGCTTTGGGTTTTATCTTCTGGCTAAGGGCATATGTTTTTTCAAAACTAATGCAAGAGAGCCAAGAGAAAAAAGAAAATCAAATGCCAATCATTTTACCTTTTTTCTTTCACAAGTAAAGACAACAGAAAAAACCAGCTTGGGAGGAGCTGGTTTTTTCATTCGCTTACGAATAGTTGAAGTTGTTGAAATTGTTTGTTAGTACCTACTTTGCGATGTTAGAAATCTCGAAGTTTGAGGGGGTTAGTGTTTTTGTTGAATTTTTTTTGTCGTGACACCAGTTCCTGGTACTGGTTCACCACGTTTGTAATCATGTTTCGGATCTTTTACTTTTTTCTCATTGTACTTATGCATTTTTCCTGCCATGATTGTTCACCTCCTCAACTATATGATTTGCAAAAAACGACATCTTACTACACAAATCTAAATAAAGTTTTGTTTTATTTTTGACGTTGGTTAGCTATAAAAATAGTTAGTCGTAGGATAGTTTAAATTAAAAATAAGCGGATTAGTTAAGAGTCTAATGACTAAAGTAGCAGGTTGATTAGTGATTCAATAGACAAGGTTGCTATGGTCTTTTTTAACTGATTATTTTTATGAATTACCGAAAATGACGCAAAAAAAATTGAATTTTTGGAATACTATCTGTATTAAGAGAAAGGTGGGATGATTATGTTTAAACCGAAAGCGGTGTACATTGAAGCGGATGCACTTGATACAAAAGAAGGAAAGAAGTTGGAAAAGCAGTTTAATGAGTTAGACATTCCTGTGCATATTTTGAGTAGTAATCGGGTGACGTTTTTAAGTGGTAAAACCGTGCAAGAGAAGTATGAAGTTGGGAAACGTTCGCTAGTCGTTGGGGTTCGTCGTACGCTTGAGTTTCAAAGTTGTAAGCCATCAGCGCATTATCAATTGCCACTTGTCTCAGGTTGTATTGGGAAGTGTGAATATTGTTATTTAAATACGCAGTTAAAAGATAAACCATACACAAAGGTTCATGTCAATGTAGATGAGATTTTAAAGAAAGCGAAACGTTATATTCAACAAGGGAAGTTTAAACCGACGATTTTTGAAGGTTCTGCAACGTCCGATCCGGTTCCGGTTGAGCCGTATACAGGGGCGCTAGCTAAATCCATTGAGTTTTTTGGGAAGGAAAAAGAGGGTCGTTTCCGTTTTGTAACAAAATTTACGGATATTGATTCGTTGTTGCATTTAAAACATAATGGCCATACGGAAATGCGTTTTTCTATTAATACGGATACTGTGATTGAAAGTTATGAACACTCAACACCGCGAGTTAAACAACGAATTGAAGCGGCTCGAAAGGCGATTAAAGCAGGTTATCCCGTTGGTTTTTTAATTGCACCTGTCTTTGTGTACCCTCATTGGAAAGAAGATTATCTCATGTTGATTAAAATGTTAAAAGATTTCTTACCTAAAGAGGATATTAAGCATCCGATTACGTTTGAAATTATTTCACATCGGTATACGCCAACAGCTAAAAATCATATTCTTCAGATTTTTGAAAATACTGAACTTCCAATGGATGATGCTGACCGAAAATACAAGTATGGTCAATTCGGTTATGGAAAATACGTGTATCCGAAAGAGGTCATGACAGAGATGAAAGAATTGTTTGAAATGGGGCTTAGTCATTTAGAGTTCCCTTACGAAATTAAATACATAATTTAAATGAAGAAAGAGGAGTTTTGGATCTTTCTCAACTTTGGGTAG
>DNGE01000135.1 GCA_003486705.1 Bacillota bacterium | reverse complement strand
TTAAAAAGCAAATGAATCTTAATGATTTATTTGCTTTTTAATTTCTCTCATTGACAAATGGTTAAAATAGTATTATAGTATTAAAGTAATAATAATTACTACTTTTGAAATTGGAGGCGTATGTTATGAAAAAATTTGTATGTGTTATTTGTGGTTATGTACATGAGGGAGATCATGCACCAGAAGAATGTCCAGTCTGTCATGTAGGGGCAGATAAGTTTAATGAAATGGATGAGGAATTAGTTTGGGCTGATGAGCATCGTATTGGTGTTGCTAAAGGTGTCGATGAGGAAATCGTTGAAGGGTTACGTGCAAACTTTATTGGTGAATGTACAGAAGTTGGAATGTATTTAGCAATGTCTCGCCAAGCAGATCGCGAAGGTTATCCAGAAGTAGCAGAAGCTTATAAACGAATTGCATTTGAAGAAGCTGAACATGCTGCTAAATTTGCTGAATTATTAGGGGAAGTCCTTGTTGCAGATACAAAAGCTAACTTAGAAGCTCGCGTTGAGGCTGAATATGGAGCAACAAATGGTAAGAAAATGTTGGCAACTCGCGCAAAGGAATTGAATTTAGATGCAATTCATGATACAGTACACGAGATGTGTAAAGATGAAGCACGTCATGGAAAAGCATTCTTAGGATTATTAAATAGATACTTTACAAAATAATATAGATAGGGTGATCACATGAAATATTCGAAACAACGAGAAATGATTCTAAACTTTATTAAGGATAATCCTGTACACCCAACGGCTGATACTATATATGAAACATTAAAAAAAGATAATCCAAACTTAAGTTTAGGAACTGTCTACCGTAATTTAGGTCAGTTAGTTGAACATGGATTAATTCAAAAGGTGAGTATGCCAGGATTTCCTGATCGATATGATGGGACACTAGATGACCACTATCATTTCTTATGTATAGAATGTGGTCACGTCTCAGATATTTTTGTTGAATCTTTAGGTCAAATTAACCCGATGATTGAACATGAAACAGGAGTTAAAATTCTTAGCAGTGAAATGTCATTTAAAGGAATATGTAAAGACTGTAACGCATAAAATGCAAAGTATATGTATTTTATGGAGGTAATGAGATGAAGAAATTTGTTTGTTTAGTGTGTGGACATATTCATGAGGGAGATTGCCCGCCAGAACAATGTCCAATTTGTAACGTACCAGCATCACAGTTTAAAGAATTAACAGGAGAACGCGTTTGGGCAGATGAACACCGTATTGGAGTCGCTCAAGGTGTAGATCCTGAAATTTTAGAAGGGTTGCGTGCTAACTTTGTTGGAGAATGTACAGAAGTTGGAATGTATTTAGCTATGTCACGTCAGGCTGACCGTGAAGGATACCCAGAAGTAGCGGAAGCGTATAAACGAATTGCCTTCGAAGAAGCTGAGCATGCAGCTAAATTTGCTGAGTTATTAGGCGAAGTATTAGTGCCTGATACGAAGAAAAATCTTGAAGCACGTGTTGAAGCTGAGTATGGTGCGACGGATGGGAAAAAACAACTCGCAACAAAAGCTAAACAATTAAATTTAGATGCTATTCATGATACTGTTCATGAAATGTGTAAAGATGAGGCGCGTCATGGAAAAGCATTCTTAGGATTATTAAATCGTTACTTTACAAAATAATGTCTATCATGTAATCAACATTATTAGACAGCTTTAAATGCTAAAAAATAGCTTAAACACTTAATTACCTAATGGTAGTTAAGTGTTTTTTTATTTAGATATTTTTACAACAGATAGAAAAGAAGCCGAGCGAATCATTTTTATCGTGATTACCTAATTTTGCGAACGATATTAAACATTCAGGTGCCGCTTAGAAGATAGATCTTTTCTGCTGTAGATTAATAAAAAAATGAAGTTGTTGGGCGTGTTTATTTCCTGCCGCAGGATCTAATGAGGGGGGAATCACATATAGCAGTTATAGATTAAGCATAAAAAAAGAGGATTTCTGAGACAGAGATCCTCTTTTGAGATAAATGGATGATTTAATCCATTATTTTTTTAAGTTCAACACCGTTAGTTTCTTCAACACTATCGACTTGGTCTTCATTAGGAGTTAAGGCTTTCTTATAGAAAATCATAAAAATAATGATTGTTGTGGTTGCTGCTAAGATGTCTGCAACAGGTTCAGCCCATAATACAGCATCTAACTTGTTAGTCAGAATAGCAGGTAAAATAAAAATTAAAGGAACTAATAAAATGATTTTACGTAATAAGGCTAAGAAGAGTGAAACTTTTGCTTGCCCTAATGCTAAGAATGTTTGTTGACAAGCCATTTGGGCTCCGAAAATAAAGATTCCACTAAAGAAAATACGAATACTATGAGACGTTATTTCAACTAATTCGGGGTTGCTATTAAAGATATTAACAAAGACATGAGGTACGAGCATTAACGAAGCCCACATAAATGTTGTAAATGCTAACGTCGTCATTAATAATAATTTGAACGTCTTCTTCACACGATCGTATTGTTTAGCACCATAGTTGTAGCTGATAATTGGCTGTGCACCAGATGTCAGACCCATAGCAGGTAGGACGATGATTTGTAAAATAGAGCTCATGATTGTCATGGCTCCAACGGCTAAATCTCCACCGTATTTTAATAACTGATTATTTAAAGAAATTAGAACTAAACTTTCAGTTGATTGCATAATAAACGGGGCAACCCCAAGGGCAATCATCGGAAGTACGATTTTCTTTGACGGAATTAAATATTGTTTTCTGATTTTTAAGATACTCTTCTTTCCGAATAAGAAGCATAAGACCCAAATAGCCGAAACAAATTGCGCTAAGATTGTAGCTAATGCCGCACCTCTAACACCTAAATCAAATCCAAAAATTAAGATTGGGTCTAATACAATATTAATAACCGCCCCAACCATAACAGTCATCATTCCGATTTTTGCGAACCCTTGCGCGTTAATAAACGGATTCATTCCGAGTGCGATTTGTACGAATAGAGTTCCAATTAAGTAGATAGTTAAATAATCATTTGCATACTCAAACGTTGAAGCACTTGCACCAAAGGCCCATAATAGTTGATCTTTAAATAACATGATCCCCACTGTTAATAAAATTCCAACAATAATTAACATCGATAACGCATTGCTTACAATTTTTTCAGCACCCGCTTGATCTTTTTCACCCATTTTAATGGCTGCGAGTGGTGAACCACCCATTCCAAATAAAGCACTTGCAGCTGAAATTAACATAATAATAGGGAAGGCAACCCCAACACCCGCCATCGCGAGTTCTCCATTTTCAATACGACCGATAAAGATACGGTCTACTATGTTGTAAAGTACATTAACAAGCTGCGCAACAATCGCAGGCGCTGCGAGTTTAAAAAGTAATGATCCGATAGGATCTTTGCCTAAGTCCGTACTAGGTTTATTCATTGATACTTCCTCCTAAATCCTTGATAAATAAAATACTAGCTATAATATCATACTATAAACTACCAGTGTATCCTATAGAATTATTGTATAAAAAGTAGGAATTTGTTGGATAATTTAAGAGTACACTATTATTAGAGAAATATCATGATGTGATTAAAGCTAACAAATAAGATTGAAATGATTTAAGGAGTGTTAGGATGAGGAAGGTTAGAATAGTTTTTAAGTTAATAAGTCTAGTTGGAGGTCTCATTTTTTATTTTAAGAACTTGAGCCGGAAAATGAAGGCTGTTCATGGTGTTATCGGTGGAATAATTGTCTTTTTCTTAGGATTAGGCGGATACACCATTCATAAATTTAATCAACTTCCACAAAATACCCCTAAGAATTATCGATTCAATGGAAATAAAAATCGCCCTCTTGTTGTTTGCGTTGGAGATAGTAACACACAAGGGTCGCTCGCATTTAATTATGTTGAGGAGTTACCAAAGTTATTACCAAGCAATAAGTTTGAGTTTGTTAATGCCGGAATAAATGGGGACTTAGCGTATAATGTACTTGAACGGATTGATGAGATTGTGGCTTGTCAGCCTGATTATATTATTTTAATGATTGGAAGTAATGATATTATTGCAACCTTGAATAAATTAAATGAGATGCGATATGAACGTAAAAAACATTTGCCAATAAAGCCGAATGTGGAGTGGTTTATTTCGAATTTGACAGAAGTGATTCAGGTATTAAAAACAAGAACACAAGCTAAGATTGCCCTCGTCTCTATTCCTGTCATTAGTGAGGATCTCTTATCGGAGCCGTTTCAAAGAAGTATAAAATATAGCGAAGAAATTCGTGAGTTGGCTAATCGAGAAGGCATTACGTATTTACCACTGAATGAACAACAGGTGGAATACTTGTTAAAACACCATAAACAACCGGGTGAGCCTTATGATAGTTCGTTGCTCGTTTATTTCCTGCCAGCCTTTAAGCACTATGTCTTAAAGAAATCATGGGATGATATTTCAGCGGAACGTGGGTTGTCATTAACCGTGGATACCGTTCATCAGAATTCAAAAGCGGCTCGTATGTTAGAGCAATTAGTTCTATCGTTCTTAGAACATTAAGCAAACATCAACTGTTTAAACATAAAAACATAGTAAAAAGCAACGTCATGTTGTCTTTTTTTTAGTCTAGCCACTTGCGGAGGACAAATAAACATGTTATGTTAACTTTGAAAAAGAGGGAAAACATTCTTTCTTTTAGGCTCAACACCAGAATTGGTT
>DNGE01000175.1:8113-8379 GCA_003486705.1 Bacillota bacterium | reverse complement strand
ATGTTTGGGTATTTACAAAAAAAATGCAGATGAAATCCATACGATTTCATCTGCATTTTTTTTATCGATTATCATGCGAGTTTGTAAGTCTTCGTTTTTAAAAAATTTATATACCGTATAGGACAATGATCAAAGGATGATATTTCAATACGTATGATAATCCTAATATGATGCTGTCTTAAACGACTTGAATTGCTTGAATATAAACAATGACATGGTAGTAGGATTTGAATTAGGAAAGGGGGCCCCGCACGCTTTATTTCAAC
>DNGE01000175.1:5751-7890 GCA_003486705.1 Bacillota bacterium | reverse complement strand
TCAACCTTTAGTGGGGAAAGGGGCCGTGCGCTTTATTTGCTCAACTAGTGGGGTGATAAGACACTCGGTTGCGTGTGCGTAGCACCCACAATACTTAGGCCATGTCAAGATGTGAACTAAAGACGTAAATTCCATCACCAAAGTTGAGAAAGAATCCGTTTAAAGTCGTGGACGCCTTTTGTTTAGCAATTAAATTAAAATCCCCTCTAGCATTTATTGCTAGAGGGAGACTCGCCATCAAAATCGAAGCTAAGTTATGAGCTATTGGCTTGTGAGAGTAAAAAGCCAATCGTTAATGAAATGAGATTACGCACTTGTAACAAGCCTTCTACATATGAATACGTATGAAGGTGTTGAGCAATCATTAACGTTAAGATACAGATCACACAGACCACTGTTGCATAAGTGACACGTAACACAATAGCTTTTTGCGTTGCAACATATTTATGTATGAGTTTTTCTTCATCAGTTTTATTTGATCTTTTTTGGTTTGCACTGTCTTTAGACTCAGAAAAGAGCTTAACTTCTGTGTTCATACCAAAAATATAACCAAAAATGCTTGATAAACTAGTTCTAAATACAGCATCGTAATTCTGTTCAGTTGCCGTATTGTTAATTAAAATGCTATAAACTAGTTCTACAAGTAAGAGGAGTCCAATAAGGAAGAGTGATCGTGTTGGTAAGTCTAATTTGTTCCATTCTGTAGATATTTTCTTCATTAACTTAGGTAAAAACTTAGGTAAAGCTAATTTTTTCATAATATCACCTGCTTATTAACTCACTGTATGTTATGCAGTTAATTATGAAATGGAAAGGTAATCACATACGAAGGATAAATTAAGACAATAATAACTCATCATCGATCAAGGATTCATTAACACTATTATCAAAACGCAAGAGTAAGGCCTCTTTTGTTAAGGTATTTTTCTCAGCGCCCATAATATCTAGGACGATACGGCCTTGATGTAACATAATTAATCGATTTCCATACGTTAGCGCATGATGTAGATTATGCGTAATCATTAGCGATGTCATATGATGTTTCTCAATTAAGGTTGCAGTTAACTCCATGATTTTTTGAGACGTTTTCGGATCAAGAGCTGCCGTATGCTCATCTAATAATAAGAGTTTAGGCGTGACAAGAGTTGCCATCAGTAAGGCAAGGGCTTGTCTTTGTCCACCAGAAAGCAATTCAACCTTCGTATCCATCATCTCTTCTAAGCCAAGACCTAGTGGAGCAACCAATGACTTAAACGTTTCAACTTGACGTTTATGCTCTAAAAATGAAAGTCCAAATCCTTTCCCTTTGCTACACGCAAGAGCTAAATTTTGCTTAATCGTAAGTGAGGGCGCCGTTCCAACTTTAGGATCTTGATACACCGTTCCCATCCATTTAGAACGTAAATAATCCGGACATTGCGTTAAATCATCATCAAATAACGTGATGCTTCCATCATCAGGCAAGATAGCACCCGTTAACATCTGAAATAACGTTGATTTTCCAGCACCATTACTTCCCACAACACAAACAAACTCCCCCTCATTTACCGTTAAGTTCAACCCTTTAAACACGATTTTTTCATTAACCGTGTCTTCATTAAACGTTTTACATAGATTTTGAATTGCTAACATTCGTGCACCCCCTTAACTGAACCTTTTGAAATAACTTAACCTTCCTTTTATTTTTAGTGTTTAGTTTTTGCGTTGAGAAGGTGAGTGCCGCAATAATAATCAGAGCACTCATCAATTTTAAATCACTCGGGGCGAACCCACACTGTAATACAATCGTGGTAACAATTTGATATAACCACGCACCCACAATGACAATGGTACTGCCTTTGAAAAATTTGAATCTCTTACATAACGCTTCACCAAAGATAACAGAGGCAAGCCCCATTACAATGATCCCATTTCCCATGGTAATATCAGAAAACCCTTGATATTGTGCCATTAAAGAACCTGCTAATGCGACAAGCGCATTTGAAATCATTAAGGCACAAATTTTTGTCATCCCTGTACTGACACCGAGTGTATGAACGAGGGTAGGGTTGTCACCTGTTACTTTGATTAGAAATCCAAATTTCGTTTTCATAAACAAATCAAACATTAGTTTGGTTGCTAATACGATACACGCGATAA
>DNGE01000175.1:4649-5601 GCA_003486705.1 Bacillota bacterium | reverse complement strand
TCGAACATTAGTTTGGATACTAATGCGATACACGCAATAATAGCAAGCGTACTAATATTTAAATTAAATACCGTTGTTGTGTTAAACAATGGGACATTAGCTTTACCCATTATTCGTAAATTAATAGAGTACAACGAGATCATCATTAAAATTCCAGCTAATAAGTTTGTAATTTTAAGTTTGACATGTAAGATACCCGTCACGCCACCAGCTACTGCGCCACACAAAATTGAGGCGAGAATTGCAATGAATGGTGAAAACTCATGCGTTAAAAATAAGGCAGTAACAGATGCACCTAATGGAAACGTACCATCAACTGATAAATCTGGAAAATCTAAAATACGATAGGTCAGATACACACCGATGGCCATAATACCAAAAATAAGCCCTTGCTCTAACGATCCTAATAGTAGGTCCATGTTCACTCCTCCTTATTCTGTCATCCATTCTGCATCTTGTAATAGCGAATCAGGAATCGTAATACCTAGACTATCTGCCGTTTTTTGATTAATGACGAGTTGTGCATTTTCTAACGTTTGAATAGACATCGTACTCGGATCTTTTCCTTCTAATACTTCTACAGCCATTAAACCTGTTTCGTATCCTAGTTGATAGTAATCAATTCCAACAGTTGCGAGTGCACCATTTGTTACCATTGAAGCTTCTGAACCAATAACCGGTATGTTTTTCTCTGTCGCAACTTGAACTAAAATTGGCATTCCTGATGCCACTGTATTGTCAGTAGGGGCATAAATCACATCAACTTCAGCGGCAAGTGAAGTCGCGACTTGAGATAGTTCATTTACACTCGTAATTCCTTTTGTTATTATCTCTAAACCGAGAGATGCTGCAGCCGTTTTAGCTAGTTCAACTTGTAATTCAGAGTTGACTTCACTCGTGTTGTATATAATTCCGACTGTCTTTGCTGTCGGCACTAACGTTTTTAATAATT
>DNGE01000175.1:2957-4506 GCA_003486705.1 Bacillota bacterium | reverse complement strand
AACGTTTTTAATAATTCAAATTGTTTAGCAACAGGTGTCATATCACTTGTTCCACAAACATTTGTTTGTGTAGGCTCCCATTCCTTAACGATACCAGCTTCAACAGGATCGGTTACCGCCGTAATTAAAATAGGAATATCTTTTGTTGCATTATATGCTGACTGAGCAGCAGGTGTTGCAATAGCAAATATCATATCAACGTTTTGTGAAACAAATTGTTTAGCAATCGTTTGCGTTGTTGGAATGTCTCCTTGTGCATTTTGCACTGTCAACGAAACATTCTCACCATCAACATAGCCACTGTCTTCTAGGGCCTTAATAAACCCCTCACGCGATGAGTCTAGCGCATCGTGTTCAACTAATTGTAAAATACCAATCTGAGTTAACTCGTCGTTTTGGCTACTACACCCAAAAAGCATCAGGCTAACCAATCCTACCAAACTAAATACTGAAACTAACTTTTTACCTACCATTCTACCAACCTCCGAAATTTTTTATGGTTAACTCCTAAGAGTATGACCCGAATATATTAAACGATAACTATAACAACAAATTACAAACGCAAATTCTATCGTTATACTTTCGTCTAAAAACAAAAAAACTCCCCAATATAGTTAGGGGAGGGTATAGCAAAAAACAGCCTAATTAAAGACTTATTTTTATATTTCCTACCATTCTACCAAACTACAATTTACAATTATCTACTATTAGCACGATTGCTATCTACTTTGATTGCCACATTATCTACAAATTAACATTTTTTATATTATATGCTGTCATGACTAAATGATGACGATTTTTTAGCGCACTAGATTTAGAACACAAGCCATAAGAAAAACTAATTTTGATCTTGTGTAAAATCGGGCACTGAACGATGGGCAAGCCCGATCACAACATCATCTAAGTGCAGTAACCCAATACTTAAGAAAATACAGACACTTAAATGTTCTTGATGTCTTGCAATGGCAATTTTTCCACCTGCATTTAAACCATTGGCATTAGCTGCCACTTGCATGATCGCGTCACGTGCTGCGCCAGCAACGGCTCCATCATACACATGGGATTCTTTGATGACATTTGTTTTTCGAGACGCAATAATGGCACGCTCAATAATCTTAGGAATCGATTGAATTAAGTTTCCCCCAATATCAACGGCTGTTCCATAAATTTCTTTTTCTTTAAATAACTGCACTAATCGTTCTTCTTCAGAGCGAGTACTACTCATAGCTAGTCTGACAGTCGCTTTCGCAACATCTGTTGTTTTTAATTTTGCCATATAATCACTTCCTTAAGCCAAACGTACATAGTGACGAATTTTTTTATGCACTATATAAAGCGTAGTCTCATTTTCACAATTTGTAAAGATATTATCCCTAATTTTTGGTATATTTTTTTATTTCTTTAGGCAGAAGTCGAATTTCATCGTTAAATGAAGATTATTTCGATAATGAAATTTTGCTATTTCCTATCAAATTAAAAGCAAAAAATGCTAAAAAAAAAAAAAAAAGAAGAGGAGGGAGAAATAAAAAAAAATATTTAATAATTTTTT
>DNGE01000175.1:2641-2841 GCA_003486705.1 Bacillota bacterium | reverse complement strand
TTATTTCGATAATGAAATTTTGCTAGTGGAACATAATTATGTAGCAGATAATGCTATAAAAATAAAAAAACACCTGGAGAGAGGTGTTTTCTTATGACATCTAGAAAGAGTTAATAACGAAGGTATTTCAGTAAAGTAAGATAAGAGAAAGAGAAAGATGAGCTCTTGCTGTAAGTTCTGTTGCATTATCATGATGTCTA
>DNGE01000175.1:0-2374 GCA_003486705.1 Bacillota bacterium | reverse complement strand
GTGAGTAAGTTTTTGTATTCTATTCATTAAAATAAATCTTTTTGTAAAAATAATAAAACACCATTGCCGGTCAATGGTGTTTTGGAATGTAGGTAAAGATAAGGAGTGTGAGCCCAACTGGCTCATATTTATTATACTAAGATTACATCCTGCAGTTCAATCTTTTAATAAGCTACAATTAAATTTGAACTTATTTTAAGAACTATTGTTTATAGTTTACGACAAAAGTGTCGCGATTGTGCTACGTTTTTTATTATTATTTTGTACGTTTAACACTTTATGTCGGTTTTTGTTTTAGAGCACCTGACATTCTAGTTTGTTTTTAACACAACGTCATTCTGTTGGGCTAATACTTCTTGGGGTGCTTCCTTGTACATGGACCGTCTGCTTTGGCCTGATCCAATAATATATCAACTATTATTTTCACCTGAACGACGTTTAGGTGGTATTGATCAACATCATTTGAACAACAGCGCCTGAAAATCACAAGATGTTTATTAACCTTTTTATAATTAGCAACTGCATCCTGCGAAATAATTATGTCTTTGAAGCAATCGATTAATAGATGGTGCAACAACCAACACTGTATCGTACATTAAGTTCACCTTTAAATCACAACTTAAAAGAGAAGGGCAGTAGCGTTAGCCTTCAACATAAAACACTTACTTTCCAACTTTGTTTGTCGATATTTGTATTAGAAAATATTAGGTTCTATTTTGTTTTTACAGCAACTTAATTCAAGGTGAGATGGGCCTTCAAAAATCTCTCCTTTATACGAGTAACGTGATCCATGACATGGGCAATCCCAAGTACGTTCAGCCGTGTTAAATGATAATTCACATCCTAAGTGAGGGCAGGTGATGTCAACCATAAATACGTTACCTTCATCATCTTTATACACACCATATTTATCACCATCTTGTTTTATGACGGCGGCTTGGTTTGGTTCAAGAATAAAATCTTTTTCACCTTTTTGAAGTTTTCCTTTAATATATTCTGCTGCTACTTCGGCCGTATAGGTCATTAAATTATTAGTATGAATGGTTGGATTAAAGCGGGCAGGGGAGTAAAACGCCGTTGTTTCATTTTCCTCACCTAAGATCTGCATTGAAAGTAAAAGTCCTGCTAATGTCCCATTCGTCATTCCCCATTTATTAAAACCTGTTGCCACATAAATATCGTCATTGCTCTCCTTTAATTTACCAATATACGGGATGTAATCAACCGTTACATAATCTTGCGTTGACCATTCATATAAAACATCATCTGAATTAAAATAGTCTTTGCTAAATTGTTTCAAATAGGCATAGTGATTCAACGTATCAGGTGAGGTCCCTGTTCGATGATTTTGCCCACCGACTAGTAGCACATCTAAATCGCCATCGTTGTACGTTCTTAAAGAGATGGTTGGGTCTTCAAGGTTGATGTACATGCCGTGTGGAAGGGGAGAAGCATTATTAATTGCTAGGACATACGAACGCTCAGGCTTCATTTTAGCAAAAATAAAGGCACGATGATCATACATAGGGAAGTGGGATGTGATTATGACTTTTTTTGCATGAACGCTAAAGTTATATTCCGTGGATACCGTGTATGTCCCATATTCATTTTGATTAATATCGGTCGCTTTCGTGTTTTCGTAAATGACACCGCCAGCCATAACAAATTCGTGCGCTAACGTTTGCAAATATTTTAACGGGTGAAATTGTGCCTGATTATTAAATTTGAGCGCTTTGGTAACACCGAAAGGTAGTTGAAGCGTATCTAGCAATTCACAATCAAATCCTAATAAGTTAGCACCTTCATATTCTTTTTGGAGGGTTTCAATATTTGATTCTTTTTGCGTGTATAAATAAGCTGGCAGTTCTTCATAATTGCAATCAATATTTAAATCTTGAATTCTTTGCTTAATAAAGGTTTGCGCCATACGGGTAGCATCCGCGTACATTTGAGCACGTTCTTGACCATAATGTTGAATGATATCATCATAAATAGCGCCGTGCTGTGCTGAAATTTTAGCTGTTGTACGACCAGTCGTACCGTGGGTGATCTGATCAGCGTCAATCAAAACAACCTTTAATCCTTTATTTCTAAGTTGGTATGCTGTTGTAATTCCTGCGATACCGCCACCAATTATACAAACATCAACATGTTCTTCACGATCTAGATTCGGGTACTTTTTAAACGCAACGGTTTCTAACCATAACGAATGTTTCATCTTAACAACTCCTTAGACTATGTTAAATTTAGTTTGGGAATTGATAATCATATTATGTATGAATAACAAAAACACACAAATAAATGAGAATATAACACTATCTATTTGTGTATCCATGTATTCCGATAATCCTAATTATGTAAACTTATATATAGT
>DNGE01000119.1:8495-17120 GCA_003486705.1 Bacillota bacterium | reverse complement strand
CAACAGTGTTTTATGTAAAAAAATGTAATAATTTATTGTAAAAAATAGGAATAAAAGATATGATTAAAGATGAAAAAGTTGTAAATTTATAATTAATAGGGTGATTAAATGATAAAAAATTCAAACAGTCAAAAGTTATTATGGGGTAGCGTAGGACTATGTGTATTTGGGGTACTAATTCTTGCAATAATCTTTTTAAAACCTTTAGAAAAAGAAATAGATTTAACAGCGTTGATTGAAACACCGTATGAGGTATTAAAAATACAAGAATCTGTAGCAAGTCATGACTATGAGGTTAGTGTGAGTGGAACGTTTAGTGAAGAGGATAACGTTGATTTAGCGTTGGCAATCTTTAATAAACTTAAGGATATCAAAAGAAGTGAGTTAGAGACCTTAACGATTCATGTATTTGAGAGTGGGGCCATGATAAATAGTGATATCGATGTTATCTTGCAAGATCCGTTTTCATATACGATGGTGATGAATTCAACATCTTTACAAAAATATCAGGCTCATTATGTTCCTGATGTTGAAGCAAATATCTTAACTTCACAAAATTGGGTGGTTGAAGATGCGTATTTTGACATCACGTATGATCTGAATTTTAATGCGGTCATTATGGAGGATTTAAATGAAAAAGACTTATTAGCACAGCTTAAAGGGTTAGCTGATGAAATGGTGAGAATCAATGTACCAGCAGGTGAATCATCGGTTGTTAAAGTCATCTCTAAACAGGGAACTCAGGATATTTATTATGTTTCTACGTATGAAGATTATTTAATTGAATCTGAAGAGTTAGTGAGTGATGTATCGAATTTAGTTGCTGATCAGGGCTTAAATGTAGCGGGATTGAAAAAATTATTTAATCCATTGATTGCTCTTGCTAATACAGACGATGAGGAAGAAGAACTTGAAGAAGTCATTGAGCACTTTGTTGGTGTACAAGGGAACTTTGTTTCGTTAAATGATATTGTATCTGTTTTTGAAGGGGAGTTTGAAGTCATCGAGCGTGACGTTTTGGAATATGTGTTTAAGGTACTAGATCAAGAAATTATTTTGACAGAAGGTTTGGGGTATACAAGGGTTAATGATCAATTAGAGCCGTTATTTTTGGAAGTGTCACCAAGAGATGAAAATGTGTTGCAAATTGTGTGGGCAATTCCGACGATTGTAAATGACGAGGTGTTAGTTCCGATTCACTTTGTGGAACGATTATTTAATTTAAGTTATGTTGACGAGCAGTTTTTATTAGGAAATGAGCTTGTCATGGGGGCTAAACCTTATGACGTTGAAGTTGAGCTAGATGTTGAAGTTGAGCCACCTGTTGCAAAGGATGAAGAGGATGATGAGGATGAGTCGCAAAAGCAAGAAGAGAATAAACCAGTCGTAACGCCGACACCAACACCGACACCAACACCAACGCCAACGCCAAAACCAGAAGAAGATAACGAGGAAGAACAAGAGAGCAACAAGGAAAATGATGAAGAGAATAGTGAAGATGTAAAGCCGAATGTGGACGAAGAACAAGATGATGAAGGTGAGCAGTCAACGCCGACACCTGAACCAGAGGCAGATGAGAAGGAAGAAGAACCAGTAAAGCCAGAAGAGCCAGAGACGGATGAACCACAAGAATTAAAACCCGAGTCAGAGCAAGATACAATGGTAGATAAAGAAGAAGCTGAATAAGAAAAAGCACATATAAGGAATTCATGTTCCTCGTATGTGCTTTTTGATTTGGCGTGAAAAAATCAAATTAGATAAATAAATTTAAACCTGCGTCGTCTGTTTCAGCTAAGTAAGATGCAACGCCTCCAAAATCAATACCGTCGATTAATTCATCTTTTTTAATTCCCATCACATCCATACTCATCGTACAAGCTATAATCTTCACACCTGACTTAAGTGCTGATTCAATTAACTCGTCTAATGTATTAACATTTTTATCTTTCATGACTTTTTTCATCATGATAGCGCCCATACCACCCATATTCATTTTTGAAAGTTGTAGTTTTGAAGCGCCTTGTGGCATCATGGCTCCAAACATTGCTTCTATGACATCTTTTTTAACTTTTGGTGCTTTTGTTTTGCGTAAGACATTTAATCCCCAAAATGTGAAGAACATGGTGACGTCTTTTCCCATCGCAGCCGCACCATTTGCAATTATGAAACTTGCCATCACTTTATCCATGTCACCACTAAAGACAACCATTGTGGTTCCTTCTTTTACCGTAGAAGGTGCAACGTTTGCAGATGCAACGCCACCATTTAATCCTTTTGCGATTCTTGCTTCGACCACACCCTTATTTAGATCAGCAGAGATAAACGTGTGGTTCATTCGCTGGCACCATTTTTCAATATCTTTTTTAAACCCAGGATCAGAGGCGCGTACTTCTAAGACATCACCCTGATTTAATTCTCTCATTTTTTCATTCACTTTCATGATCGGTCCAGGACATTGTAATCCGCACGCATCAAGTGTTAGTGTTTTTATCGTTTCTGACACAGTAAACACTTCGCTTTCTGTTTGAGTCATAGAAGGAGTAGCATCATATTCTGTATCTTCTGCTAAAACTTCATAGTGACGTGGATATGATTTTAAACCACCATCCAAGTTATAAACATTAAATCCTTTTTGCATTAAGATGCGAGTAGCAACGTAACCACGAAGCCCAACTGCACATGCTGTTATTACCTTTTTATCTATTGGAATTTCATCTAAGCGTGAACGAAGCTCTGTTAAAGGAATATGTAAGCTATTCGGAATAGGGTCTAATTCAACTTCTAAGTTTTCGCGAATATCAAGTAGGAGGGCCCCCTTTTCTAATTCCTGAACAGCTGCTGTAGCTTTAACCACCTTCACTTTTCCATCCATTATATTACCTGCAATATAACCTAAGTGGTTCACAGGATCTTTTGCAGATGAGAATGGCGGCGCATAACATAATTCTAACTCGGCTAATTGAGGAGCTTTTGCATTTAATTGCATGGCAGTACTAATAACATCAATACGTTTATCAACGCCTTCAGCTCCAATCCCTTGAGCGCCTAAAATGTCACCAGTTTTAGAATCAAAGATCAATTTTAAATGCATCATCATGGCGCCAGGATAATATCCGGCGTGTGAATAGGGGTGAGTATGAATGACTTCGTACTCACGATTTAAACGATTTAGGGTCTTCTCATTTGCACCCGTTGAGGCAACCGTTAAATCAAACACTTTGGCAATAGCTGTTCCAACCGTCCCTTTATAGGTGGCATCACTGCCATTAAGCATATCAGCAAGTAATCTTCCTTGACGGTTGGCCGGCCAAGCAAGCGGAACAAACGTCTGTGTCTGTGTTACGAAATCTGTGACTTCAATTGCATCGCCAATGGCATAAATGTTTGGAATGCTTGTTTCAAATCGGTCATTGACTTTAATCGTTCCACGAACACCAAGTGTAGCTTGAATAGGTTCAACTAACGATGTTTCAGGCACAACGCCAATGGCAAAGATAATGATATCTGATTCAATCACACGGCCATCTTTTGTTACGACTTCAGAGCCAAAGTCACGGATTTCAGTCACTTCAGTATTTAATAGCAACTTCACGCCATGAGCTTCAATCGTTTCATGAACATAGCGTGCCATGTCTATATCAATAGGTGTTAACACTTGATCAGCGCGTTCAATTATCGTAACCTCAAGTCCAGCCTCGTGTAAATTTTCAGCCATTTCAATTCCAATAAACCCAGCTCCAATAACCGTCGCTTTTTTACAACTTTTTTCTTTAATATATTGTTTGATATGCACAGCATCAGGAATCGTACGTACCGTGAATAGGTTAGTCGCATTTGATAAACCATTAATCGGGGGAACAAAAGGTTTTGCTCCTGGCGATAAAATTAATTCATCGTAACTTTCTTCTAGCACTTCGCCAGTTTGTAAGTTTTTAATACTCACGGATTTCTTATCGGGCTTTATGTCTGTTACTTCATGTAAAATTCGAATGTCAATATTAAATTTTTCCTTTACTTCCTCAGGTTGTTGTAGCACTAGTTTTTCTTGTGACTTAATCACATCGCCAACGTAGTAGGGTAACCCACAATTTGCAAATGAAATATAGGCTCCGCGCTCAACCATAATGATCTGAGCTTCTTCATCTAAACGACGTAGACGCGCTGCAAAACTAGCACCACCCGCAACGCCACCAACAATAACATATTTACGTGACATGATAACACCTCTTTGGTTTACATATTAGTATATTCAACTAAACAAACGGTTCAATTATATATATGTAAATTTGAAAGAAAATAAACCTCATTTTACTTAAGTAATTTAGAAAATACTAACTTTAATCTGATAAAGTTAGTATTTTATTTATTATGTAAACAATTTTTTTATTATAAATTCGATATAAAAATGTTTTATAACACAAAAAAATTAAAAACAAAAAGTTATTGATAACGATTATCAAGTATTGTATAATGAGTTTAAATGATAGTTGTTATCAATTACAAGGAGGATTATGCTATGATGATAAACAAAAGACTCATTCAGGTTTGTGAAGAGTCAAAAAAATATATGATTTATACTGTAATTGCTAGTTGGACGGGAAGTTTATGTAACATTGGGATTATTTTATTGGTGGGACAATTTATTAATAAAATGGTTTCGAAAGAAGGAATCGATGCATTTAGTAGCGCATCAGTACTTGGAGTATTAACAAAGGTTCAGGTTACACAACATTTAAGCTTATTATCAAGTATTTTAATTATTGCGTGTTTATTAGTGATTAAATTTATCGCCCATCATCAATATGGACGCAACTCATATAAAGCATCAGCAAATGCACGTGTGAAGTTACGAGAATTATTATATGAAAAGTTATTACGTTTGGGGATGACTTATCAAGAAACTCAAAAAACATCAGCTGTTGTACAAGTAGCTATTGAAGGAATTGAACAACTAGAAATTTATTTCGGACGTTATTTACCGCAGTTCTTTTATGCAATGTTAGCACCTTTAACGTTATTTGTTGTCATCTCATTTATTTCATTTAAAGCGGCTATCGTCTTTATGCTATGTGTACCGTTAATACCGATATCAATTATTACAATTATGAAGTTAGCAAAACGTATACTAAAGGAATATTGGAATAACTATGCAAATCTTGGTGATCGTTTTTTAGAAAACTTACAAGGGCTAACGACTTTAAAAGTTTTTGACCAAGATGAAATGAAGCATCAAGAAATGAATGAAGAAGCAGAGCGTTTTAGAAAAATTACCATGAAAGTATTAAGTATGCAGTTAAATTCTATTAATATTATGGATCTTATCGCGTTCGGAGGTTCTGCTGTCGGGACAATCGTTGCTTTATACGAATTTAAAAATGGGCAATTAGGTGTTGGTGATTTAATCGTCATTATTTTATTATCTTCGGAATTCTTTATTCCTTTACGTTTATTAGGTTCATACTTCCATATTGCCATGAACGGTATGGCCGCAAGCGATCGTATTTTTGAAATCTTAGATACTGAAGAACCTGTTAAGGGAACTAAATCTGTATTTAAACAAGACCAAGCGATTGACGTTTCAATACGCAATGCAACATTTTCTTACGATTCACAAAAAGATGCCCTTAAAGACATTTCTATGGAGATGAAGCCGGGGCATGTAACAGCAATCGTTGGTGAAAGTGGAAGTGGTAAAAGTACACTTGCAAGCTTGTTAATGGCGCAACATGAGTTATCAAGTGGTGAAATCTTATTTAATGGGGTGTCAATTAAGGATATTGATCCTGTTAATTTATATTCGCATGTGGGATTAGTTTCAGCACATAGCCATATTTTTAAAGGAACGATTCGTGAGAACTTATTAGTGGCTGCACCAAACGCAACAAGTAATGAATTATCTTTAGCACTGTCGACTGCCCGCTTAGATGAGTTTGTAGCTTTATTACCTCATGGACTAGACACTATCGTTTTAGAAAATGGAAGTAATTTATCTGGAGGTCAAAAGCAACGATTAGCGCTTGCGCGTTTAATTTTAGCTAATCGTCAAATGATCATTTTTGATGAAGCAACTTCAAATATTGATGTTGAGAGTGAAGAAGCGATTTGGGAAGCGATTTATGAGTTAGGAAAAACTAAAACGATTGTCGTCATTTCCCATCGATTAGCATCGGTAAGAGATGCAAACCAAATTTATGTGTTGAATTCAGGAGAACTACTTGAATCAGGTATTCACGAACAACTGATGAGTGCAACAGGTAAGTATGCAGAAATGGTTGGTTATCAAGCAGCGCTTGAAACAATCAGGGAGGTAAAATAGATGAAACGTCGATCGGGTTTATATATAATGGGGCGATTAATTAAAGAATTAAAACCCCTTATTCCTGTTATGATGGTTACCATTACAATGGGAGTATTAGGGTTTTTAGCGGCAATTTCAATTACAAGCTTCGCGACCCTTGCCTTAGGGGCATTAATTGAAGGGCCAACAATTATCGATTTTAAAACAGCGATTATCATCATGGTCATCGCTGCGGTAAGTCGTGGATTATTACGATATGTTGAACAATTATCAGGTCATTATATTGCCTTTAAAATATTACTTATTTTACGAGATAAAGTATTTTCAGCGCTTCGCCGATTAGCGCCAGCTAAATTAGAAGGAAAAGATAAAGGGAACTTAATATCATTAATTACATCAGATATCGAGTTATTAGAAGTTTTCTATGCGCATACCATAGCACCGATTGCAATTGCTATGATTACAAACTTAATCATTACGATTATCCTATATCAAATTCACTTCTTATTTGGGGTATTAGCTTTTGTCTACTTTGTTATCATTGGATTCATTATTCCTTATTTCTCATCACGACAGTCTAAGGTAGCGGGAGTGGAGTATCGTGAGGTGTTTGGGGAAAGTAATTCCTATATTTTAGATTCACTACGCGGATTAAAAGAAGTTATTTTATTTAATCAAGGAAATGTGCGGTTAAAAGAATTGAATAATAAATCAAAGAAATTAAATGAAAGTTTAAGTCGTATAAAAAATCATGAAGCTTTAATTAGCGGAACGACAGATGTCATTATTTTAATGGCAATCCTTTCTTTTGTAGGAATTGGATTTTATTTATATGCAATAGGTACATTAAGCTTAACCGTGGTATTGGTTTCAATTGTGATCATTGCTTCTTCATTTGGCCCTGTTGTCGCGCTAAGTCATCTAGCCAATAATTTATTACAGACATTTGCATGTGCAGAGCGCGTATTTAATATCCTAGATGAAACACCGGTTGTTGATGAAGTTGCTGGTGAGATGGAGTTAGAGTTGCAAGAGTTAGCATTTGACAGTGTGACGTTTGCCTATCCAAACCAAGAAGATACTATTTTTGAACAAACGTCAGTTAACATTCAAAAAGGTGAGAAAATTGCTATTATTGGAAAAAGTGGAATTGGGAAAAGTACATTTATTAAATTACTTATGCGTTACTTTGATACGAATAAAGGAACAGTCTCAATTAACGACATTAAAATTAACTCGATTCCAACCTCAACACTTCGTCGTAAACAAACTTTAATGAGTCAAGAAACGTATCTATTTAATGATTCGATAGAAGCAAATATTCGTATTGGTAAGCCACAGGCAACATTTGAAGAAGTTGTTGTTGCAGCGAAAAAAGCGTCTATCCATGAGTTTATTGAAACGTTACCGAATGGGTATCAAACAATTGTTGGTGAGCTTGGTGGGTGTGTTTCAAGTGGCGAAAAACAACGTTTAGGGCTTGCACGTGCATTCTTACATAATGGAGACATATTAATATTAGATGAACCAACAAGTAATTTAGATGCATTAAATGAAGGTGCAATATTAAAATCAATTTCAGAGTATGGAAGCGACAAGACGCTTGTCTTAATTTCACATCGTAGATCAACCACTGCAATTTGTGAAGATATTTATAAACTAGAAAATAAAAAAATAGTGAGTGTAAAATAAAAGACCAGTCGAGGATTATCGTAAAGGTAATCCTCACTTTTATAAATTCAATTGATAATTATTATCAAAGTGGGTGTGGTAATGAAAAAAGGACGAGTAGAAAAAGAAAAAGAAATTATCGAAGTTATGATTAAGTTATATTGTATGAAACAACATGGACATAAAGAGACACTTTGTATGGAGTGTGACGAACTACTTGAGTATGCACATAAAAGGCTGACAGTTTGTAAATTTGGAGATAAAAAAACCGCGTGTCAAAAGTGTCCAATTCAGTGTTATAAAAAAGACATGAAAAGGAAAGTAAAAGATGTCATGAAATTTTCTGGGCCACGCATTTTACTATATCACCCAATCTTTTTTATAAAGCATTTATTTTACTAGGAGGAACGAGGATATGAGTAAGTTTATAAAAGGAATATATGTTGTAGTCGGATTAATTTCTGTCGGTTTAGGTTTTTTAGGTGTTATTTTACCTATTTTACCAACAACGCCATTTTTATTATTAGCATCAGTTTGCTTTGTAAAGGGTTCCTCACGTTTTGATTCTTGGTTTAAAGCAACGAAGTTATATAAAAATCACTTAGAAAGTTTTGTAGAAGAGAGGGCAATGACAATAAAACAAAAAGTATGTTTAT
>DNGE01000119.1:8098-8322 GCA_003486705.1 Bacillota bacterium | reverse complement strand
TATGACCATCAAACAAAAAGTTACGATTCTACTATTTGCAGATATGATGTTACTATTTCCCCTCATTATCTTAGATAGTTGGATTATGAAAGGTGTAATTGTGGTCTTAATGATTATAAAATACATCTATTTTATGTTCTTTATTTCAACAATTCCAGTAGAAGATAAATAAAAATAAGACATTAACTTTAAGGAGAGTAGAGATGAGTCGTTTATTTAAAGTA
>DNGE01000119.1:7707-7830 GCA_003486705.1 Bacillota bacterium | reverse complement strand
CTTCAAGACGGTGAATACAACTTAGTCAGTACAGCAGTAGATTTAGAAGATCTTAGTATGGAGTCCATGGCGAATAAGTTTTTACAAACAAGCACATTAATTGTTGAAGGTGATGTGTTGACC
>DNGE01000119.1:7259-7493 GCA_003486705.1 Bacillota bacterium | reverse complement strand
ATGGGGCAATTTATGAAAAACATTGAAATATTTGTAGATGGTCACAAAGTTAATCACACTGAACTGTTAGAGTCGGGGACATTATTTTTGACATTTAATGTGTCATCACTTGACGAGTTGAAAGATAAAGTTACCTTAAATATGACCATTTCTATAATGGGAAAATTGGTTAGTTTTCGAATTATAAGTGAACTAGATGGTGTTGATACTGGTGGAACAACAGAACCAGATGAA
>DNGE01000119.1:6708-6976 GCA_003486705.1 Bacillota bacterium | reverse complement strand
GATGGTGGAGGAAATGGTGGAACAATAGAGCCAGATGTGGAAGATACAGATCAACAACCGACTATTCCTAATATAGGAACTTACGAAATCCTTACTCAAGCTTTACAAGCGGGAACGACTAAACCTTCGGCAGCAGCTAACTTTATAAATAGCAAGAGTTTAGTTGAGGTAACGGATACAACGATGTATTTAACATTAAGGTTTACAGGTAAGTCAGCAATGTCAGAACAAGTAATTAAAGTTAATGGAGAGAAAGTTTCTTTTACAA
>DNGE01000119.1:6157-6452 GCA_003486705.1 Bacillota bacterium | reverse complement strand
TTTGAATATGATGGATGTTGAGTTTGATGTAGCCCTAGATACTGATTCATTAACAGAAGTAGGGAATGAAGTTCCAACACCAAAGCCAGAAACTGAGGAAACACCAGAGCCAGAAACTGAAGAAACGCCAGAAGAAACTCCGGATATATCAAATAAAAATGAGTTAGAAAAGGGTGTTTACTCGATTCAAAATCGTGTCCTTCAATCAGATAAAGATGAAGAGTCAATGGCAGCACAATACACAAATGCTAGTAGTCAACTTGATGTAACGGATAGTGGCATGTACTTAACATTA
>DNGE01000119.1:2904-5989 GCA_003486705.1 Bacillota bacterium | reverse complement strand
TGGCATGTACTTAACATTAAAATTTACTGGAAATTCGATGATGACGAATCATAGAATACAAGTTAATGGGAAAAACACAGCCTATGCAGTTACCTATGAAAGTGGTGAGGAGCTACATTTAAAATTCAAAATTAACTCATTAAATGACGGTATTACCATTTCAACGACGGTCCTTGGAATGATGAATGTTTCATTCCGAGTTGTTTTAGACCAATCAACATTAGTCAAACTAAGTGGCCAAATACCAACACCAGAAGTTGAACTAGAGAATAGTGAAGTTCAAGATTCGTTTGATTCAACTAGTAGTTCAACGAATACTAATCAATCATCAAATCATACAAATAGTGGGACAACTTCAACACTTGTATCCGTTGGTGAACTTGTGGATGGAGGTAAGTATTCATTGAAAAATGAGATTGTGACAGAAAGTGCTATGGGGTATCAAGCAGCACGTCTAGCATTAAATTCAACAACGTACTTAGAATTGAAAAATGGAGCCTATTATATTACATTAGGTTTCGGACAACTTGATATTATGCAAAATGTACGTATTTATATAAATAATAGTCAAGTCACTTATGAAACTTTAAGAAGTACATCAACATCAATGGATGTTAGAATCAAACTCGGATCGCTATCTGATCAAATAAAAGTAAAAGTTTACGTTCCGGCGATGGGACGCGATACTGAGTTTGGAGTGAAACTATTAACAAATACAATTTATCTTGTTACTGATGCACAACTTAATCAGTCATTAGGGTCAACAACGGGTAATGTTTCTAATTTAATGGATACAAACTTAACAGAAGAAGAAACATTAGGGGAAGAGTTAGTTCTAACTGAATATATGAAACGTTATGTTATATTAAACGAAGTACTTTCAAGTAGTCAGACAGGATTAGAAATGGCACGTAAATATTTAGAAGAACAGTCACTCATTGAAGAAGTAGATGGGAGTTTATATTTGAGCTTGACTTTCAGTGGGACGGATTTGATGAATCAAGTAGCATTTACAGTAAATGAGGAAGCTGTATCTCATGAGGTAACGTTCGTTGATGAAATAAATCATGTCAAGACATACCGCATGATGATTGGGAATATTACAGATGCAATTGAAGTATCGATGCATGTAATTCCAATGGGGATGAATATCTCATTTGGAATAAAATTATTACCGGATACAATGATGTTAATAGAAGAAGATACAGTGATCGTAGAAAACATGACAAACATACAATCAAACACTGAGGTTGAAGATGTATTTGAAACAGAAGACACTGAGATAAATAAAAATGAACCTGTGACTGTTGGATTCATTGCTTATGTTGCACTAATAATCACTGCAGTTGGTGGTTTCATTGCATATAAGAAACGTCAACAAAAAAAGAATAGCATGTAAGATGTTAAGTGGATTTTTGTAAATAATGACTAATAAGATAAAGTTATAAATTGATATTTAGTGAGTCCCCATACATAGAATGATTCAACTTACTATTGTATGGGGTATCTTTTTGCCTATGATGTGTGAGAAGATGTAAAGTCGCTTATGTGGAGTTTAATAGTTACAGAAAAAGTAAGTTTATATTCATGATTTAAAAAATAGCAGAATTAACTCCTTTTTTGCTGCATTAAAAATGTATTTCAATGCAGCAAAAAAGGAGATTAGGAGAAGATATAAAATGAAAAAACAAGGATATATTGGTGCAATGATAGTCTTACTACTATTTGTAGCAGGTAGAGGAGAAAAAATAAATGCTTTACAAACCCAAACATATGAAAGTGGAATTTATGAAGTGCAAAATGATGTGTATCATGAACAAGAGATTGGGATGGTAATGTCACGTAACTTTTTACAATCGACGATGAAAGTAGAAGTGCGAAAAAATTCAGTTACATATTATATTTCCTTTATACCAAGTGAGTATATGACAGACTATCGTATGAAATTAAATGATAAATTTGTAGAGGTTGAAGTTGTTGAAGCAACAGAAGAAGCTGAAAATGTTATCCTGAAAATTGAAACGAACCAATTGGATGCCAATATGGAAGCTGTTATTTATGTTGAGCCTATGGGGCGTGATGTTGAGTTTTCAGTCATTCCATTATTAGAAACAATGGTTTTAGTTGAAAACATTGAAGAAAATTCATTAAACCTAATTTATTTAGGTGGTGGAATGTTAATGGTTGCTCTTGTCGGTGGGGTTGTTATGTTGATGCGCAATAAAAAAGATTAGAGTATAGAAAGGTTTGAGAGCATGAAAAAATTATTACTGCTACTGATGTGTACGGTGTTCGGAACAACAATATTAACAGCTTGTGTTAATGCAAAGCAAGAATCAAATGTGGTAGATTACGAGAATTCAGACGAAATTGTTGTGTCTACATCCGTTGCATTAACGGAAATATTAGACGCTTTAGGGCTACAAGTGGCTGGGGTGCCAACCTCATCTTATGAATTACCAGAAAGTACAAAAGATGCTGTAAAAGTTGGAAATCCAATGAGTCCAGATTTAGAAATTATTAAGTCTTTAAGACCAACATGTGTAGTTGCTGTGGATACACTAGGGTCTGATTATATGGCATTATTTGAACAAAATAATATACCGAGTGAATTTGTTTCTCTAGAAAGTTTAGAGGGGTTAAAGGAAAGTATTTATACTTTAGGAGAACGATTTAACGTAGCTGAAAAGGCTACTGAACTAGTAGCTCAAATTAACGTAAAAGAAGATGGGATTAGATCAGAGGTAGAAGGATTAAGTAGTCCAGAAATCTTAATTTTATTTGCAGCTCCTGGTTCGACAATGATTGCAACGGCCCATTCATATATAGGTAATCTCGTTGAAATAGTAGGCGGGCATAATATTATTGAAGAAACAGCCTCATCTTTTGTCACATTAAATAAAGAATATATCGCCATGCTAAACCCTAACCAAATTTTAGTCATGACACATGCTTTACCAGAAGAAACGAAGGCGGCGCTAGAAAAAGAAATGGCTAGTGATGCATCGTGGCAAAATATTGAAGCTGTCCGTGAAAGACGTGTGGTTTATTTAGATAGTCATTATTTTGGAATGAGTGCAAATTT
>DNGE01000119.1:2537-2742 GCA_003486705.1 Bacillota bacterium | reverse complement strand
TTGGAATGAGTGCAAATTTAAAAGTTGTTGAAGGGCTTGATGTTTTAAAAGATATCATTCATGAATTAGGTGATTAATGATGAAAAAGTTAAGTCATAAATGTAAAATTACATTCATTATGGTTGGCGCGTTGATTTTATTTGCGTTAACGCTTGTATCATTAAAATTAGGTAGCATTGACATCACATACGGTGAGTTAATGTCT
>DNGE01000119.1:469-2308 GCA_003486705.1 Bacillota bacterium | reverse complement strand
GTTTATTATTAGGAGATTCTACTGGTAATTTTGATATTATTAAAGATTTGAGGATGCCACGTGTTTTTATTGCCATCTTAGTTGGAGCTAATTTGGCAGTCGCAGGTGTTTTACTACAATCTATCATACGAAATCCATTAGCTGACCCTTATATAACCGGTATCTCATCAGGAGCAGGCTTGGTTACTGTTTTTCTTATGGTTTTTATGCCTCAGCTCACGACGTTGCGCCCAATTTTAGGTTTTATCGGTGGTGTACTCGCTTGTATAATCGTGTATATCATGTCTTATAAAAATGGTTTGTCACCGATTCGTATTGTTCTTGCTGGTGCCGCAGCAAATGCCTTACTTGGTGGATTATCTTCTATGATAGCAATTAGCGCTGGACTTGGGGCTGCTAATATTCAAAAGTGGTTAATGGGAAGTTTGGCAACTGTAAATTGGAGTCATGTTTATCTCTTAGTTGGTTATACGATTGTAGGGTTAATCGCAGCTTGTCTTCTGAGTAAGGTTTGCAATGTTTTAGCTTTAGGAAATAAGAATGCGAAAAGTCTTGGATTTAATGTGCAAATATATATGATCATTGTGAGTGCAGTGGCCGTTTTTTTAGCAAGCATCTCAACTGCTATTGCAGGCATGATTTCCTTTGTAGGACTTGTTGTTCCGCACATTTGTCGTTTAATGATTGGCTCAAACCATTACTATTTAATTCCATGCAGTGCCATTTTGGGGGCAATTTTAGTGCTGTTTGCAGATACAATGGGACGTATAGTCATGAGTCCATATGAAATTCCAGTTGGTATCGTGACATGTATTTTCGGAGCCCCCTTCTTTTTAATCTTACTAAGAAAGAGTGATTTAAAATAATGATAACTGCGAAGAATGTTGAGTTTGGATACAGCGCAGATAAGAAGCTGTTAAATGGGGTTAATATAGAAATTAAAAAAGGGAAGATTACAACCATACTAGGACCTAATGGAAGTGGAAAGTCTACGTTAATGGGATTGCTTTCTGCTATTTATAAAGTAAAACACGGTGAAATCATGATTGATGGGAAACGAATTAGTCAAATTAAGCAAAAAGAACTTGCTAAAATTTTAGCAACAGTTCATCAACAAAATACTCTGCCAACAGATGTCACGGTAGAAGAATTAATAAGGTTTGGACGAATTCCACATCAAAGCTACTTTCAAATGCATCAAGAAGAAGATGATCAAGTTGTCGCGTGGGCGATGAATAAAACTAATTTACAGCCGTTTAAAAACAAGTCAGTTATGAGCTTATCGGGTGGAGAACGTCAACGTGCATTTATAGCGATGGCTCTCGCACAAAAAACACCTGTACTATTTTTAGATGAACCGACAACATATCTTGATATTTATCATCAAATAGAAATTTTAGAATTAGTGAAACAATTAAACGTAGATGAAGAACTTACAGTAGTCATGGTGCTACATGATATTAATCAAGCGTTGAAATATAGTGATGAAGTAATTGTCATGAAAAATGGTCACATTATAGATGAAGGAATAACAGAAGAAGTGTTAACACTAGATCTTTTAAAGAAGGTATATCATATTGGTGGTTTGCTTCAAACAATTAAAGAGGAAACAGTGTTTATTCCATTAAAAGTGGAATCATAAAAGCTTTTGCTCATTAAGTGTAAATAATGAAAAGAAATCCCCATCAATGAGTTTGAGTTATAGCGTATAAGTGGCAATAATAAAAACTGACTAAATAACCGAAGACAGTATTCAATTTTCAAAGAAAGAAAGTGAATATGACATTGAATAGAATAGTGTAAAGGGATTAATAGAAGATAATTATATGTGCTATATTT
>DNGE01000119.1:0-200 GCA_003486705.1 Bacillota bacterium | reverse complement strand
GCTAATTTATAAATTTCAATCGCATCAGCTTCATGAATTGGGACGAAGCGTCCGACTGAATCACTATACTTCACTAATTTTTTAGCCATTAGTTCAATATCATCTGCATTTAAGTTTGCCTCTGCAAATGAAGTAGGTAGCTTTAACAACTTAAAGAATTCTTCTACTTTTTCTATGGCAAGTAACGCTGTTTCTTCAGG
>DNGE01000172.1:13089-16342 GCA_003486705.1 Bacillota bacterium | reverse complement strand
TAATATTTTTTGACGTCCCACTAATCGTTAAATTAGTATTAGGACTTTGTAAAACAGAAGTATTATACATATTATCTAATGTGATTTGCATTAAGACATTATACGTTCCTTCTAACTTCTCTAGTTCTGCTTGTGGAATTAGACCTTCAAATCCTGAATAATCATAATTAATTGTCGAACCAAAATGTTTACTCACATCTAATCGTTTTGCGTTAGTTGTTGTTTTTCGATAAACTTCTTTTCCACTACTATCCGTTAAGATAATATCTTTCACAACTGATGCCTGATTAGATATATCTCTTCCGAGGATGACTCCCCACCCATTAATATTTAAATTCCCACTATTATTCTTAATGGTATCAACCGTTTTTGGAGATTGATAATTAACTGTTAATTCGCTTTGATTAACACTCACTTCAATACCATTAACACTTCCGCGTGCACTTGGCACATTTAACGCAATTTTTTGTTCAGTATTTTTGTCTTTTATCTCAATCATTAATTTATATTTACCTGGTGCAAGTTTTGCAAAGTGGGTTTTATCCACTGTAAACTGAAAACCAGCATAATCATATACATATCGATTACCGCCAAAAGCTTTTGTTACATCTTCACGTTTAACATTACTTCCTGTTAATCTTAACACTTCTACATTACTCGCATTTAACACAACTAATTCTTTTGTGGCCGAACTACTATTTACCTGATTGACTGCTTCAACATATCCCCAACCTACTAGTTTTAAACTACTACTAAACTGAGTGGAATCGACCGTAGTCTTGACTGTGTAAAGACGATTCTTCACCTTTAATCGATGAGACGAATCAGAATAAATCGTGGCTATTTTTTGACTACCTAAAAGCTCTAAACTTTGCAAACTTTTTTCAAGTGGTACTGTCACATACGTTTGCCCTACTGTAAATTGCATTAAGACATTATAAGTGGCACCTAACTTATCTAAATCACTTTTTGGAATCGTCACTTCAAAACCAGAATAATCATAATTTACAGCATTACCAAAATGTTTTGTAACATCCGTACGTTTAATATTAGTCGCCTCTTTACGATATACTTCCTTACCACTTGTATCTGTAAAAATAATATCTTTTACAATACTCGATGATGAGGATAAATCAAATCCTGAAATACAACCCCATCCACTCAACGTAAGATCACCATTTGATTGTGTAACACTATCGACTGTTCTTGAAAGGTTATATTGCGTGCTTAAATAATTTTGATTTAATTTCACACTAATTCCTGAGACACTTCCTTGGTAATTACTCACCGAAACATCACCTAAAACACTCGAATCTGTCGTGCTTAATTCAATTTTCAATGTATATTTTCCTTCAGGCAACAACTTAAAATCTTCTTTACTGATCACAAATTTGAAACCTGCGTAATCATAATTATACATGCCACTACCAAAAGCACTCGTCACATCGGCACGTTTTATATTTTCACCTTTAATTCTATGCACTTCTTTGTTTTGACTATTGTATATAACAAGCGTTTTGGTATGCGAATCAGCCGTTTGTATATTTAAGCGCTCTAAATATGACCAACCATTTAAAATTAAAGAATCCGCACTACTAACCGAATCAATATGAATATTATATTTTGCTACAGTCGATGCAGTTAGACCAGGGTCTGGATATTTTGCATGATTTAAATAGTTAACACTTGATTTTTGAACATACCCATATGTTGATCCCCAGACATATTGCCCACTATTTTTAGGCTCGTTATCTTGCATAGGTGAATCTGTTTTTACTTTATAATAACCGCTTGATTCTCCGACAATTAACAGAGGATAATGTGAAATAGCTGTTCCATTATTATTTTTCGCATCATATAGCTTTGTTGAGCTACTTGAAGGTTGTGCATAAATGTTAATTCCACTATTTTGTTGTACAACACCTATTGAATAATAATTATAATCTTTTAAATTAACGCTGCTATCAATTGAAAAATAATGTCCGGCAATTTTCTCACCCCAATAAGGGTCAGACGCGTACCAACGATTCATCCCACTTCCTTTGTTTCCTAAATGTGGACCATAATAACGATAGTCATAGCGATACGTATATTTATTAACAAACGAATCAACATGTGCATTTGCTGCATCAGCAATCGTGTTATATTGATGCGCATTTTTAAATGTATCAATATCTGTTGCCCCTGTACTATAAACATTGTTTTTAAAAATACTGATTGAGTTTCGGCCATAGGCACTCTCGTGAATTGCCCACACCGTTTCAAAAACTGAGTTTACACCTTTATAATTTTCAGTCTCTTTAAAGTCATCAAAAGCGCCCACTAATACACTTTGACTATTTCGAATACATAAATCACTTACGTTTCCGTTACGATACCACGCTCGATTATTCTGATTAAAACTACAATACCATTCAACTTCAATTAATTTACCAGTACTATCATAGCTTTTTTCTTTACCTAAAATGGCTTTATCCGCTGCCGTTATTGACTCTGAATAACCACGACTATTTAAATAGTTATTAATCTCAGTAGTTGAAATATTTGATTTTGAACGCATTGATAAATATTGATAATAGTTGTAAAAAGGTTGGCTAGCATTTATCGCATTACTTCCATCAACGCTGATTTGCGTGATATCCGTATAAAAATAATTTCCATCATAACTATAATATTTAGTATTCTCCGCTAAAAAACTTGGGGCCTTACCAATTGTTGTACAGACTCGACTTGAACTAGGATTTTTCGTATCACTTGCATAACAATGTTGAAGGGAACCTGAAACATTACGATAATATGACGGACTATACGCTGGTAAAATTTCTTGTGGATTAGCTTCACTTAACGCACTAAACTGACTTTTTAATGTGAATGTCGTTGAACTCTTAATATTTTTTCCAATATCAGCAGGATCCACGACAACATCTTGTCCTCCCATATTTTTTAAAATATCTTGTGCTGCTACTGCAGAGCGAGGCTCAGCTGTTAAGGTAACAGAATTACCTCCGCACGTTCTAATGGTTTGTTTAGGTACCCAACCAACAAGACCTGAATAATAAATTTTATAAAAATCAGTTGTTTCATCTAAATATAGTGCATCATCAATAGACCATGCATCAATATAATCAATTTTATTGGCATCATTCACCCCAGTACTCGCTTGATTATAAATATAATGCAAGGCTCCTTGGCAACTTGGATACTGCCAAAATTGAATAATGACAGGTGTTTCATTTACCGCTTCTTCTTCTGA
>DNGE01000172.1:12258-12866 GCA_003486705.1 Bacillota bacterium | reverse complement strand
TTGTTCTTCTAATTCAGTATTTTCCTCATCTGTCCCCTCTGGTAATTGCTCCTCATCAGCTTCTTTATCTGCTTCATTAGGCGCAGTCTCTTCCCCTTCAGGTTGTTCAGGGGCAATTTCACTTTCCTCATGACTAGGATTGGACGGTTGAGACTCGGTCTCACCTTCTTCTTTAGATTGTTCCACCTCTTGTTCAACATAAGTTAATCCATCTTTAACTTCTTTTGCCATCGAACTGAGACCATTCTCTATTTTTTGTACCACTTGAACTTCATTATTTTGTTTAGTCATGACATCATGCCAAGAAAAGTAACCACCTTGGTTAACAGAGCCCTCCTGCATTATCATTTGACTAAAAAATAATAAACCTAACACTAAACCGGTTATTGAAACATTTTTTTTCAACTTCACAATTTCACACCTTTCAAGGTCATCACACATAAGACTAACTTTAGACAGGAATCGCCTTATAACGTTATTATTTTCAAAATAAAATTCAACTATGTAACTACATTAGTAATTTAGTACCTAAAGTTCCTTTTATAAGTAGTCCTTTTATTTGGCATAAAGCAAGCATTAACCCTAGCTATTACAGTAACAACTCCCCC
>DNGE01000172.1:1632-11974 GCA_003486705.1 Bacillota bacterium | reverse complement strand
TTGATAAAATGAAAATAAAAAAAAGCCATTGAATTTCTATCATTCAATGGCTCATAATTATTTTTCTTCGTCTTTTTTCTCAACAGGTTCTGTAATTTCAATTTTCACCTTTTTAATTCGTCGATCTTCTACTTCAATAATTGTGAAGATCAAATGATGATATTGATATACATTACCTAAGTCTGGGATATCTTCAATTTTTGAATACATCCAGTTACCTAATGAATAAGCATCATCTGGAATCTCTAAATCTACTTCTATCATATCAAACAATGCATCTAATGCGACATCAGCTCTAACTTCATACACTAAATCAGATTTTTTTACAATGTATTGTTCTTCTTCATCATGTTCATCATATATTTCGCCTACTAATTCTTCTAGCACGTCTTCCATTGTAACAATACCAGCCGTACCACCATATTCATCTGCTACAATTGCAAGATGCTGCTTTTCAATTTGTAAACGTGCTAATAAATCAGAAACACGCATTTTCGATGAAACAAACATAGGATCTCTCATTAAATCTGCAATCACGATTTTTGAACTTCCACCTCTGACCATAGAAGTTAAAAAATCTCTTTCATATAAAATCCCAATAATATTATCACGCGTTTCTTCATAAACTGGAATACGTGAATATTTTTCTTCTAAAAATACTTTAACTACTTCCTCTGAAGATTCATTTACATCAAGCGCAACTAAATCAACACGCGGGGTCATAATGTCTTGAACAAAAGTTTCACTTAAATCAAGTACGCTTTGAAGCATTTCTACTTCACCTTGTTGAAGTACTCCTTCTTCTTCCATCGTATCAATAATAACGTTTAATTCATCCTCAGTCACAGAAGGTTCCTCTTCTTGATTTGAATAGAATTTAGAAACATATGTTTTTAATATCATAAATATTTTAACAATTGGTTTTAATATTATAATTAAATAATAAATGACAGAGCTTACTGCTAAAGCAAATCGTTCTGAATTTTCTTTTGCATACGACTTGGGTAATATCTCACCAAATATAATAATAGTGATTGTCATCACGGCAGTCGCAATAGCAGCACCTGAATCACCAAGATTTAAACCATTTACCGCCACAACTGTAGCAATAGAAGCTGAAGCTAAGTTAACGACATTATTTCCAATTAATATAGTTAATAAAACTTCATCAAAACGTTCAGCAACATCTAAAGCTCTGGCTGCACCTTTTCTCCCTTCATCAACATACTGACGTAAGCGTAGTAAATTAACACTTGAAAAAGCAGTTTCTGATGCACTAAAAAAACCTGATAAAAAAATCATAACAACCAATATTATATAATACATGGACGAATCCAAAATTCTTCACTCTCCTATAAATTCAATGTTTATTTTTATGTGACTACTATATCAATTTAACCTAATTTTGTCAATATTTACACACTTGGCAACTCCGTATAAATTATGTAAAAAATATTATAAAAACTCTAATGTTCGTATACTTAGTATAACTGAACATTAGAGTTTTCATGCTTAATTTATGTATATTTAAATGAAAAGATTAACTAAAATTAGTAGAAATCCATTGGATTTGGTGCATATGATGGTTGAGATCCTGTGTTTGTTCTAATCTCAAAATGTAAATGTGGTCCCGTTGAATTCCCTGTATTTCCAGCTGCAGCAATTGTTTGACCTGCTTGAACTGTTTGTCCCGCTGAAACATTTAAAGTACTTAAATGAGAATATCGTGTATAATATCCGTTTTTATGATTAATTAAAATACTATAACCATATGCCCCATCATAACTAGCACTTACAACGACACCACTATCAGCCGCATAAACAGGTTGACCTACATAAGCACTAATATCAATTGCATAATGACCACTGTAACATAAATACCCACATGTTACACTTCTTGAAGTTGTCGGCCAAACAAAGTTTCCTGTTCCGACCCCTGTAACAACTTTTGTACCTTTAATCACAACCTTATTTACAGGTTCTGATAATTGTGTCTCTTCTAAAACATTAGATTCTACTTTTTCACCATTAACATATTTCGTTTGAGTACGTGTTAAAAATTCACCAGTTTGCCCTTCTTGTTTAACAGAAGTTTCACCTTTTAACATGCTAGAATCTTCAATATATTCCGTTTCATAAGCAATTTCTTTAACACTAACAGACTCTTTTTCCGTTTCAATCGTTACAATTGGATTTAATGGTGTTACATCAATTTCTTTTCCTAATAATTCTGACCATTTTAAATCTTCAATTCCTGGATTTAATAAATATAATTCTTCTTCTGTTAACCCATTGTCACGTGCAATATAATATAACGAAGAATCTTGATCAAAAACAACTGTTTTCACAGGTTCTGTTTCACCATACATAATCATACTACGTAATTGTTCCTCTGATAAAACATCTTCTGGAGCAGCTGTTGTTTCCTCAACTTTTATTTCCTCTACAATTTTTGCACCAACATATTGAGAACCAGTTTCTGATAACGGTTCAAGTGAACTATCTTGATCCATTAATAATGCTAAATTATCTTTTCCAGTGTAAAAAGCCATTAACTCCATTAAAATATCTTGAACCTTATCTGCTTGATTTGTCGCAAATGAGATCTCCCCAATTTTAATTTGATTAACTGACGTTTTGAAATCGCCTTTTTCTTCAACTATTTTCAAAACTTTTGAATTATCAACATTCGTAATCGGTAATAATGTTACCTCTTCCTCTAAACGAACGTTAGATGGTGGATAAACAATTTGATCCGAATATTCTTTTAGTAAGTCTTCCATTACTTGTTCAACAAATTTTGTATATTCTTCTTTATCAGTAATAATTCCTACAGCTTCATCATTTATATATACTCGATAAACAACATTTTGTTGTGCTGTTACCGCATTGTGATTTGACGCTTCAATCTCGTGCTGCCCTTGTGCCATTAACATGGTTGCAAATACAGCCCCTACTATCTTTTTCTTCATCATTACGACCTCCGTACTTTATCCGTTTTCTCAGACAAAGCTTCTCCTTTAAGTCTTGGTGATAATTCTCTTCCAGTAATTATAAAAACTATTCATTTAGTACTCTACCATTGTTCCATAAAGTTATGTCCAACTTGTGTCCTAAATGTAAAATTATATCGTCATTTTACATAAATCAAATATTTTAACACAATTTTAGCAGTTATTCCAATACTATTTAAATAAAATAATAATTTTTTTAAAAAATATATTATTGGTCTATTTTTTCAACAATGTAAGCGTGTGAGATGTTAGATTTAAAAGGAAATCCGCACTTTTGATATTTTTATAGGTAAAATACAAAAAATTTATCATAATATACTTTTTTTAGTCTTTTAGCGCCCTCTTATTAAGATTTATGCGAATTATGTATTTTTTTATCATCTTGTGCACTTCCACTTCTTATTTAACACTTACGATTAAAGGAATTCTAAAAAAGAAGTCCAAATATTGGACTTCTCTTTACTATTTTAAAACAGCTTCTAACTGCTTATCAATTTCTTTTACAACATCATTCATAATCGATTGTAATTGATCTGGCATTGTCATAAACTTAGTTGCTGCCTCTTTATAAGATAAAAACAAATAATTAAATTCTGATTGATTTGGTAAGGGAACTGCACGATGAAGTTGTTTTTTAACAACTGTGTAGTATGTATCTTGCGAGATAGGTACTTCATAATCAACAGGTGCGATTGCTTTTGTTTGTTCATATCTTTCTGTTGCCACTTCATCGCTTATTAAAAATTTCAAATATTCTTTGGCTAGCTCTTTATGTTGGCTTTTAGTTGTTAACTGATAAGTCCCAATGGTCATATATGTATACGGTAATATTTCTTCTACAAAGTTGGGAATGGACTGATATCCAAGATTTGAATACACTTGTGAAAGTGATTCAACCATATAAGCTGGTGCAATTAAAAAATCAGATTTATTATCTATAAATGCTCGATAGATATCACCCTCTTTTGTATACGCCGTCTCTTTATTTAATAATTGAATCATTTTTAAAAAGCCTTCAATGGTTTCTTCTCGATTTAATCCAATATCAAAAAAGTTTGTATCGCCAAAGTTATTCATTCCGACAATATAACCACCAAAACCAGTAATAAACGGGGTAATGTGATAAATATCTTGATAATTTAATAAAATTGAAGCTTCGTCATTTTCATCTAATAGGGTAAAAGAACTAATCCCTTCTGGATAAGAATATTCATTATAAAATAAAATGTCGGTCATTGCTTCATAAGGAACGCCATAATAATTGCCTTTTACTTTAAACCCTTGTTTTACCGTTGGCAAGATATTTAATGTTTCAAACATATCATTTAATGGTTCAATGACATTTTCATTAACCATATCTGAAATCATTGTATGGTTTAACGTGACAATATCAGGATATGTTGTTGAACCATTAGCAAGCGGCAATTTTGACACCGTTTGTTCTGGAGAAACGATTTCCATCTTAATTTGAACGTTATATTGCTTTTCAAATTGGTCATTTAATTCGCTTAAAACAGGATACTCTTCTTCAGTTACCCAGACGGTTAACACATCTTTATTTATTTGACGAAGTTCATCAGCATTTATATATAAGCCCATGCAAACTAAAATAAAAAAGATACTAAATATTATTTTTTTCACCCTTTCACCCCAACTCATTAACCTCTTTAATTTACAATAAATGATTAATTAAAATCATACATCTTTAAAAGTTAATTTTAACTATATTTTCCATTACATGTGGTTTTATTATATCAAAAAAAGAAGGAAGACAAAAGCTTTCCTTCTTTTTAATATCCTTTATTTTTTCTATAAAAGATCTTGTGCATGATGTAACACACGTGGTGCAATCATTTCATAAACTAATAATACTAAGAACCCTTTAAGGGCATTAAATGGTATATATACAAACGCAATGGCTGCTCCATATCCTAAATCATATGATAAACCAGGCATAAACGAATTTAATGTTGTAAAGTCTTTGATATCAGTGAACCATAAAGCTCCAAAATAAATAGGTGTAATAAATAAATAATTACAAATTGTTAGAACAGCTGCGAATCCTGTTATGACAATTAAAAATCGTATCACAATACTTGAAAACTTGCGAGCAGGAAAATATTTTTTAGCTAACATGTAAAATGCTGCAATTGTTGATGAAGCAATGAAAGCTGTAATCGTTCCAATTGCATAAGGTGTTGTTACACCATTAACCATAACATGTACTAATGATTTAAATAAAGCCACTAAAATCGCTGGGACTAAACCAAATAATTCTACCGTAATTAATATAACAAGTTCACTTAAGTCAAACTTTAAAAATGGAACAATAGGATACGGAATTTCAATTAACATAAGAACTGCTCCTAAAGCAATTAAAATTGAAATTAAGACAAGATTTCTCGTGTTACTAAAAATACCTTTTGAATTTTTCATACACTCTTCCTCCTAAGATTATTTTTGTTTGTAAAAACGCAAAAAGATCTCACGTAATAAATCTTCGTGAGATATAATCATGAAAGAGTATATCAAAAACGAATCTTCTCCCATCCAGACTTTAACTGTCGGCTCTGGAATCTCACCAGATCAACCATTACGGCTTGCGGGCTAGTACCGCCGGTAGGGACTTTCACCCTGCCTCGAAGATTTATTAATCGTATTTACTTTTTACATGGTTATTTTAACTCACACCTATTACCTTGTCAACCTAAACACCATTAATACCTTGAAATTTTTACCATTTCCTTCTAGAATGAATGGTTACCTTATAATTTTTAGGATTGGCATACGTTTCAACATATTCTAATACTTTACCATCCATCAAAAATGAGGTTAATTCTAAATAGATTAACGGATCATTTAACGGCACATCCAAAAGTTTTGCTACTTCAACTGATGCCTTAACCGCAGAAACATTTTGAGTACCTGTTGCAATCTTAATTTCTAATTCTTCCATGATGTAGGCATAAAGCGATGCATGTATTGCTGAATTCGGTAATACCTTTACAACATTTAATGGGATATATGTATTTTCAAATGTCATCGGTCGATCATCTACCATACGTACTCTTAATAAGCGATGAACTTTTTCTCCCACTTTAATTTCAAGCTTGTTTGCCAAATAATCAGTCGCTTCTATAATTTCATAACTTATAACTTTTGTTTGTGGCTTCATTCCTTTATTCACAAACTCTGATGTAAAACCAACGAGTTCTTCCATCGGTTCATGTAACTTATTATCAGCGACAAATGTTCCAACTTTTTCTTTTCGGTATAACTTTCCTTCTTTAATCAGTTCATCAACCGCTTTTCTCGCTGTCATTCTAGACACTTCATATTCTTTTGCTAAATCACGTTCCGATTTAATCATAGCGTTTGGAATGAGTTGCTTAATTTCTTCTTCAATTAATTGTTTTACTTTTATATAGGCAGGTAACATCATCTCACTCCAATGAACAATTATTATTTTTATATTCAGAAAAGGATTGTCTTTACTTTTTAGACAATCCATTTACTTTTTTATTCATCTTCTAATGCACTTAGTTCATTGTATAAAGCACTAATATCATCAAAACTAAATCCTTTTCGAGCTAAAGTCTGAGTAACTTTCATCCGTTTTTGATACGATTCTAATTTGGCATGTTTACGGAGTAACTTTTCCATTTCTTTTTTTAAGATGTCGTGATTTTCATCCGTTTCATCGTCAGAAAGAGTAGAAATTGCAACATCTATCACGTCAGTACTAAATCCTTTAATCATTAAGGATTGATAAATTTTCTGTTTTAAAAAATGAAATCCGTACTTTGTATTAGATTTATTAAGTGCTTGAACAATCTTTGTTGCTTTTTCAATTTGCAACTCATAAGAATACTTACTTAAAGCTTCTTTAATATCCATCTCTTTAATGCCTTTATTTTGTAACTCTTTATAGATGAGTTGTGGACCTTTTTTTCCACTATTCATCATTGTTGAGACATACTGTTGGCAATATAGCGAATCATTTAGCAATCCAACTTCAATCAATTTAAGAATTGTTTCATCAACAATTACTTGATCATAATCTTTTAACTCTAATTTTTTTTCCATTTCTGAAATTGAAATCGTTCGACGACTTATCACATTTAAAGCATATTGATACGCACGACCATAATCAAGCTTAGCTTTTATTTCTTGCAATGTCATCTCACTAATTTCTTTTCCAACCACGAGTCGGTACTTTAAAATTAACTCTTCATGAACTAATAAATTTTCAATTTCAAGATTTGGTTTTTTTAATGATACTTCATATGTTTGACCTTTTTGTAATGCTACTGTCATGACACAATAATTATAATTTATAGTATTCATCGCTATCCTTCATTACATCTTCTACAATTCTTCTAGCCGAGTAATCACGTGAAATTTGTTTTATATTTTCTTTCATATTATCAAGCATTCCATCTTCATTTAAAATAATTAAAATATGATAAATGATTTCTGATTCACTTGAAACGATAACAGCCGCATTCTTTTCTGCAAAATATTTTGCATTTTCAAGTTCTTGTCCGTATACAGGATTATATAAAATAACAGGTACGCCTTTAATAGCAGCCTCTGTCAACGAAATTCCACCTGGTTTAGTTACCATAACATCTGCAATTTCTAATAATTCGAACATCGCCTTACAATATCCCATGACCTTCACATTTGAATATTGTTCTTCTAATCCTTGAACTTGATCAAATAATTTAGTGTTTTTTCCACAAACCACAACGACTTGCATATCACTTTGACTAGCTAAACGTTGCGTTATTTCATCAACATTTGAAACAACACCGTACGTTCCCGCTGCCACAACAATTGTTTTTTTATTACAATCAAGATTATACTTCTCATATAATTTAGTCTTATCTAGTGGCTCATAAAACTTTTCATTAACTGGAATTCCTGTTAATAAAAACTGTTGTTGCATTAATCCATTTGCAACTCCCCAAGCAATCATACGATTGCTTGCAACATAATGTCTACGTGCCCCTTTGTATAACCATAATCCACTCGCATAGTAATCTGTTATCACCGTGTAAATTGGAATTTTAAAACCTTTTTCTTCAAGCTTATATAATGAAGTTACAGGGAAACATGAAATAATAACATCTGGGGCATACGTTTGAATTTTATTTTTTAAAGATCGTATACCAAACTCAATATATGGTTTTAATATTTTTGCATGTACCGTATCATACATAGCATGTGATGAACCGTAATATAACATGCGATAAATGTCTTTTCCTATTGGTTTATAACTTTTTAAATATGCTTTTTGAATGGTTTTTGACAACGTTGGAAATTCTTCAGAATATAAATCATACTCTTCTACTTGAACATTATCAAAATGATTAAATTCTTGTACAAGTGATTTAGAAACTTGCAAATGCCCACTACCGAAAGGAGCCGTTAGGATTAATACTTTCTTCAATGGTTTCATATTATCTCTCCTATCTAAGTCACACTTAGCTTAATACAGTTTTTTTACAATTAAATACATCATAACATAATTTATTTTATTCATCTATAACTGTTATCATATTCAACCCATTTCGACAAAATAAGAATAATTTTTATCTGCTTAAAATAAAATAAATCTCCTCCCCAGTTGATAGAGGTTAGAGATTTATCTTATTATTTTATTTTTGATATGGAATATCTAAATAGGCAACAGTCGCTTTAACAATAGCCTCTCCGTATGCTTGCCAATTTTGAATCCACGCTGCATTATCTGTTGCGTTATCTAAATAGACATACTCGACTAAAACTGTTTCAGCTCCATGATTCGGTATTTGCTCATAATTTTCATTATATTTTACAAGCGATGTTGATTGACTGAACTGTCCACCTGTTTCACGAATGATATATAAGTAATCAATGTATGGACTACTACATCCATTTGGTAAATATTCTCCTGCTACACACTGCGTATAACTTTTATATGAACCTGTTGAAACTCGATACTCATTTTTTATAGAATCGCGCGCTTCGTGCCCTATTGCCTCAAATTCATTTGCAATACTACTCGCCCAATCATTTGTTGACATGATTGAACTGTAAACTTCAAATCCACTTAAAGAACCATCAAACGCATTTAAATGATTACTTATCATATAATTTGCTGAATAACGATAAACTTGTTCTACTCGTCCTTCTTCTTTATATGGAGATAACGTATAATCAAAGTTCCCTTCTCCTGACGGATCAAATTCATCGTCACGCGTTAACTTAACTTTTAATCCATGTTCTTCTAATCGAGAGGCAATATACGTTGCAACCTTCAACACTTCTTCAGCTTCTGTTACACCATCTTTTTCGGTTCCACCATCAAGACCACCATGGCCAGGATCGATTAAAATATCATACACATCATCTGGTGTTTGAGTCACATCTTTCACTTCAACCGACAACATGCCCATATACGTTTCTATCGTAATTTGTTTTGCAACACCTTCACGGTAAATCGTATACCACACATCATAAATAGTATCTGTTGTATAAATCGGCTTTCCATCATATTGAATTAAATAATGACCTTCTGCTAAATCTTTTAAAATAATCCCGTTATTACCTTCTGTTAAATATGGCAAGTCATATTTGACTTCATCATTAAGTATTAATTGATAAGTTTCAATTTCTTCTTCAGTATCTACTGTCACATGTAAACTTTCGGCATAAAAATTATGACTTTCATATAAATAATATTCAGTATTCAGATTTAATAAAACAAGCATTTGATTTTGGAAAACAACTTCAAAAGGTGAAGCAGCATAAGAACTACTGTCGCTTGTTGTAATATCAAAATCTTTCACAGCATTTTTATAAGATACACCATTCTTTTCATAATTAATTCCAAATAAAATAGCATATTGATCTTGTATTAATTGTAGTGGAACAGTCACTTTGATGGATACAAGATCATTTGTTTCTTCAACATCAGTCGGGACAATCGTTGATAGTATTTCGTTATACTGAGTCATCACATCATATGATAACGACGATAAATCTAACGTTCCTTCAGAGTCTTTTTGAATGTGATGTGTAAAAGATACCTCTGTATTATTTATCACTAAGTCACTAACTTCTTGATATAATGTGGCGTTATCTGATGACGTTGTAATTGTTTTTTTAGATTTATTTGCAAACCCAAAACCTTTTTTATTCACCGTTACTCCTACATTAAATTTAGTGTTCGGATCTGTCGTTTCAAAGACAAAACTTGTTTCCGTTGGTTCAAGCGTGTAACTTTCATTATTAACTTTAACTACAATATTTTTTACTAAATCTACATCTTGTTCTTCCCA
>DNGE01000172.1:0-1348 GCA_003486705.1 Bacillota bacterium | reverse complement strand
TAATGAAGCAAACATAATTAAACTAACTACTATAAACAAACTAAATCTCGTTTTATTAATTTTACGTTTTCGCATTTTTTTTCTACCTTGATTATGATACCTTCTTTGATTATGATGTTTTCTTTGATTTTGATAATTATTCATTGTTCTCCACTCTCTTATTTCTACTATATTTCTATATCGAGTTATAACTCTTTCCCTGAAAATTGTAAATTAATGGCCCTTCTAATTAACCGTTTCTATTTTAACATAAAAGAGTGATAGGTATGTGAAATTATATAATTTTTTGAAACTTTTGGATTCTAATAATTCCTTCTTTCAACGTTTCAAAATCACAACAATACGATAGCCTAACATAGCCTGAATCTTCACTTTCAAAAGCAAGTGATGGAACAAGTGCAACTTTCTTATCCAATAATAACTTTTTACAATATTCTAGAGAAGACTGTTGATTGTTTAGAGGTTTAAAATATAAATAAAAAGCACCTTGTGGATAAATGATATCTTCAACATATGGTTTTAATTGCTCATACACATAATCACGATTACGTTTATAATATTGAACCATAATCGTTGTCAACTGAGTATTTTTTAACGCTTCAATACAAGCATATTGCGATATCGTTGACGTACACGCTACTAAATTTTGATGTACAATCCCGATTTTTTTCATATATTGCTTAGGTCCTAAAACATATCCCACTCTCCAACCAGTCATAGCGAATGTTTTCGAAAAACCATTAATAATAAATAGTTGGTCTCTTAATGAGTCAAACGCAGAAATTGAGACATATTTATTATTGTCAAATACTAAATCCCGATAAACTTCATCCGATATAACAAAAATTGATTTATCTTTTACACATTCATAAATCACGCTTAAATCTTCTTCACTTAACACATGCCCGCTTGGGTTATTAGGTGAATTGATAATAATTCCCTTTGTTTTTGGTGAGATAAGTTCATTCAGTTTTGAAGCATGCAGGCGCATATTTGTTTGATGTAAATTATACGTCACCACCGTTCCACCACATAAGGTTACAATACTTTGATATAGCGAAAATGCAGGTTCTAAAATAATGACTTCATCAAATGGATTTATTAAACTCATTAAGACGGCACTTAAGGACTCCGAACATCCCGTTGTGATAATCATTTCATTTTCCGGATCATAATTTTGTTGATATTGTTGCGAACAAAAATTTGCAACGTTTTCTCTTAGCTCCATTACACCATAAAAATTAGAATATCCGATATGCTGTGATAACATACGCTTCTCTAGTGATTCTTTAATGACACTGTAGGTTTCATGCGATAAATGTGGTTCACCTAATGTAAAATCAATAAC
>DNGE01000001.1:3521-3687 GCA_003486705.1 Bacillota bacterium | reverse complement strand
ACTGGAAGTAAGGTTGTTGCAATTGCACCTGATGGAACGACATATGAGCCAACGTATGCACATAATGATGCGATGTCAAATCGAAGTTATTTATATACGTTTAATGACTTACCTGTTATTGAAGGGGACTATAAGATTGTCTTTACAATGCCAGGCGCATTAAATA
>DNGE01000001.1:2502-3195 GCA_003486705.1 Bacillota bacterium | reverse complement strand
TTAGATGTATATTTAGGTGATGTAAATGGTGATGGAGCAATAGATATTTTGGATGCATACGCTATTGGTCAGGAATATGAACCGATGCTTATGTCAAGTGAAAGCACGACATCATCAGCTGATATTACACAGGACGGTGTTGTAAATTATGCTGATATGTACTTTGTTATGATGAATTACTTAATGCAAGATTTAACGCGTACGGATTCAAAAGTACCTGAAGAATTTTATAACGGGTATGATTTATATGATGTGTTGGAGTCTTGTGGATACTTTGATGAAGACACAAGTCTAAACGTAGAATTATTGTTAAGTGAAGATGTGGTAGAAGCGGGAACAAGTGTCGACTTTACTGCCATTCCACCTGTTGATTATGTTCCATTTGAATATGAATTCTCAGTTCGTGAAGTAAATGATCAAACATGGACGGTTGTTAAAGCTCGAGGTAGTGAGGCAACGACAACATGGACACCTGAAGTTGCGGGTGAATATTCCGTGAAAGTAAGAATCTTCTATGATGAAGTTGAGTATGTGTGGCAAGATAATAAAATGTTAACTGTTACACCAAAACCAGTTGTTATTCCTGAAGCACTTGATGATTTATCATCATCAGATTATTATGTGGCAGGGGATGGTTCAATATCGGCGCCGCTTGAACTTGTTGTAGGTGAAGATGCTGAAGAGGCTATTGCA
>DNGE01000001.1:1980-2285 GCA_003486705.1 Bacillota bacterium | reverse complement strand
ACTGTTAAATGATTTTGAAATTTTGGAAGTTGTAAAACAAAATGTAGCACGATCTAATGATAGCGACATTTCTTATTTGTTGACTATAAGAAAAGAGGATGTTAAGTACTACTTACAACTAACGGTTAATGAGACAAAAACGACAGTATTGGATTACTTAAATTCATTATTATCGAATGAGCCAGAGGAAGACGTTATTCCTGAAGCACTTCGTGAGTTAGCAGCTTCAAATTATTATGAAGCAGGGGATGGTTCAGAACAAACACCACTTGAACTTGTTGTAGATGAAGATGCTGAAGAGGCTA
>DNGE01000001.1:0-1765 GCA_003486705.1 Bacillota bacterium | reverse complement strand
ATTACTGTTAAATGATTTTGAAATTATAAAGGTTGTAAAACAAAATATAGCAACAGCAAATGATAGTGTGGTTTCTTATTTATTGACGATTAGTAAAGATGATGTAGAGTATTATATACAACTAAACATCAATGAGTCACATACGACTATATTAAGTTATTTTGATTCATTATTGCCAACAGAACCAACGAATCCTAACGAACCAGAGGACCCAACAGATCCAAAAGATCCGAATGATCCAGAGGACCCAACAGATCCAAAAGATCCGAATGATCCAGAGGACCCAACAGATCCTAACGATCCAACGGATCCAAAAGATCCGAATAATCCAGAGGATCCAACGAATCCAAAAGATCCAAACGATTCAGAAGATTCAACGGATTCTGAAAATGGAACAAGTAACGGCGGCCCAGCGACTGGTTTAGCAGGAGGTTTAGGAATGATTGGACTTGGTGGCTTATTACTTGCTTGTGGAACGCTTGGGATGAAAAAGAAAAAAAATAAGTAATTATTATACGCATTAAAGGAGCCTAGGCTCCTTTTTTGGTGCAGTTCAGTAATTGAGAAGTGCATGTCAGTTATATGACTTTCTAATATTGGGAGGTACATTGCGTAAAAGTTAGCAGTGGGGTGTTGCATAAGGAAGTGGTTATTTTTCATTGAAAAAGGTATCGAATACTTTTTGTAGAGCGAAGAAGGAGTTGAAAAATATCATGCAGATGTATTTCGTTCTTTGGAAGATTATGATATGTTTAGTGTAGCGAGTATAGAGGGGGCATTGTGTTGAAACTTAGGATGCAAGATGGGATGGAACTTGAATTTTATCAATGGTTGCCGCAAACTGCTGAAGTGAAAGGGATTGTACAACTTGTTCATGGGTCGTGTGAGCATGCGAGACGTTATAAACAATTTGCTGAGTTTTTAAACGAGCATGGTTATATCATTTATGCTAATGACCATCGTGGGCATGGGAATTCCGTTGAATGTTTTGAGGACTTGGGGTATTTTGGAGAGGTTGCGGGTTGGCAACGTATGGTGGATGACTTATTTGAGTTGAACAGCTTTATTAGAAAAAATTATCCGCAATTGCCTATTGTGATGCTTGGACATAGTATGGGGTCATTTTTAGCACGGCATTATGCGATTGATTACGGTGAGACAATTAGTGGTTTAATTTTATCGGGAACGGCTCACAATCCAAAGTCGATTTTAAAGTTTGGAAAGTCAACAGCAAATATTTTAAGAAAAATACAGGGGCCTAAACATCGTAGTAATTTGATTAATGCCTTGTCGTATGATGCTTTTAATAAACCGTTTAAACACGCACGTACAACACATGAGTGGTTAAGTGCAGACCCAAATGTTGTAGATGAATTCTTAGCAGATGAAGCATGCGGATTTGTGTTTACAACAACAGGTTTTAGAGATATGTTTGAGGGCTTATTATATATTACGAATCAAGATAATATTAATAAGATGCCGAAAGACTTATCAGTTGCTTTAATATCAGGTCAACTTGATCCAGTTGGGGCGAATGGAAAAATGGTTAAGAAAGCATTTGAAGCTTTTGAAGAAGCGGGATTAACTCATATTGAAATGAAGTTATATCCTGAGATGCGACATGAAATATTAAATGAAATTGATAAACAGACGGTGTATCTGGATGTCTTAACTTATTTAAATAATATACAACGTAAAAAAACTATCTAGCTGATAGTTTTTTTATGTTGAAATAAATTAGTTTAGTTATTATGTTTATGAGTCT
>DNGE01000181.1:36381-37707 GCA_003486705.1 Bacillota bacterium | reverse complement strand
AGCAGTTTCTAAAAAAGATCGAAAAGAAATTGAATTTGAACATTTAAGTTTAAATTCAAAAATTTTAAATGGTGAACGTAAAGTTGATGCGTTGAAACAACAGCATCAAGTAGAAGAACAAAGTGTTGAAGCCTTGCAAAATGAATTAGTCGAAGCCGCAGAATTAATTCAAATGCTTCAAGGGAAACGTGATGTATTAAATGAGCGCCATAAAAATGCCGTAACAAACAAAGATGAAATGGCAAAGCAACAAGAAGAATTTGAAACGAATTTGGAATCTGCAAAACAAGAACAAGAGAAAGCAAGTTCTGAGGTTACTTTGTTGCAAGAGACACTGACGACAAAGCAAGAAACATTAGCAGAATTAAATGAGGAATATCAAAATTTAGAAGCTAATTTAAGATTAGAACTTGAGGAAACAAGGCAATTGCATTTTGAAGACTTGAATGAGTTGTCGAGCACAAAAAATCAATACATTTCGGTCAATCAGCAAATTAAACGAATTGAGGCAACCCTTGAACGTATAAAAACGGATGAAGAAAAGTTAGTGCAAGACATGACAGAAGTGCAGTTGGAAAAAGAAACGTTTATGAAAGGGTATGACGCGCATGAATCAAAATTAATTGAAAAGCGTGAAGAGTATCAAACGTTATTAAAACAACATACCATTGATAAAAAGCAATATGAAGCTGAGGTTCACATGGCGAATCAATCAGCTCATCAATTAGATAAGTTAAAGCAACGTTTACAGTGGTTAGAAGATGCCCAAAAAGATTTCTCAGGTTTTAATGAAGGGGTTAAAAAAATCTTAAAAGCACGTGAACAACAACAAATAAAAGGAATTGAAGGGGCAGTTGCTGAGATTGTTTCCGTTCCAAAAGAGTTAGAATTGGCCATGGACGTTGTGCTTGGGCCAGTGATGCAACAAATCGTGACGAGTAATGATGATAGTGCTAAACAAGCCATTGATTTTTTAAAGCGAAATCATGCAGGTCGTGCGACGTTCTTACCGTTAAACGTTATGAAATCACGTCTCTTATCACCCGATGTATTAAAGGTATTAAAACAAGAGCGTGATGTTGTGGGGGTTGCTTCACAGTTAGTCGCATTTGAAGAGCGTTACCGTAATATTGCTGAAAATATATTAGGAAATATTATTGTGGCTAAAGACTTAAATGTTGCCAAAAATTTAGCGAAAAAGTTAAATTACCGTTTCCGTATCGTCACACTTGATGGTGACGTTATTAATGCCGGAGGAGCGATGACCGGAGGAGCTGTTAAGCGTCAAGGTTCTTCGTTATTACGTGCTAAAAATGAAATTGAAGA
>DNGE01000181.1:34932-36198 GCA_003486705.1 Bacillota bacterium | reverse complement strand
CGTGCTAAAAATGAAATTGAAGATTGTGCTCAAAAAATTAAAGATTTAACTGTGCAATTAGAGCAGATGCAAAACAATCAACAAACATTGGCTGAAGTGGTTAAACATACTGAAAAGCAGTTAGCAAGATTACAATCAACGGGTGAAAAGTTTAAGGAACAAATGGCAGATTTAAACCAACAAAAAATTACCTTTAACTTCCGTGAAAAGAGTTTAGTTGAACGAAAAAATCAGTTAAGTCTTGAAAAAGGTGAACACGAAGCGGATTATAAGCAGTTGATTAATAGTAATAATACATTAGCGGAACGTCGTTTAGAGTTAGAACAAAAAATCGAAGTGACACAACGCCGGATGGATGAATTAGAGACTCAGTTAGAGCAACAAGAGGAAACAAAAAATAATATGTTGCAACAAGTGACGAATTTAAAGATTGAAGTCGCAAAACTAGAGACTGACCTACAAAATAAGATTGTTAACTTGCAACGCATTACACATGGTTATAAACTAGCTGAAGATAAGTTGAAAGAGTTATTATCACGTTTAGCAGAAAATGAAGCGGCGTTAAGTGTGAATGATGACGATGTGTTAGCGATTGAAGAAGAAGTTGAAAAAGAAAAAGCACGTCGTGAGGAGATTATTTCGCGAATCCAAGAACAACGTTTATCGCTATCTAAATTAACACAAGATATTGAAGTGTTAGAGCGTGAAGTTCGTGAAAGTCACAAAGTGCATCAAAAAATGTCTGATTCAATGAATCAATTAGATGTCATAATTGGTAAAGTGGATGTTGAGATGGATATTTTAATTAAGAAGTTAGAAGAAGAACATCAAATGACGTTTGATTATGCAAATGAAAACTATCCATTAAAAGCATCTGTTGAAGAGGTAAAACAAAAAATCAGAAGTTTTAAAGGACAAATTTCGTCACTAGGTGAGATTAATGTGGCTGCTATTAGTGAGTATAAACGTGTAAAAGAGCGTTATGAGTTTTTAACGACACAGCGTGATGACTTAATTGAAGCAAAAGGAAACCTTGAAACGTCAATCGGTGAGATGGATGCTGAAATGACGGTGAAATTTAAAGAAACATTTGATCTTGTACGAGAACAGTTTATTGAAATCTTTAAGAAATTGTTCGGTGGTGGACATGCAGATTTAATTTTATCTGACCCACATGATTTATTGAATACAGGGGTTGAAATTGTAGCACAACCGCCAGGGACAAAACTAAAAACTTCAAATTTATTATCGGGTGGACAAAAAGCA
>DNGE01000181.1:17112-34776 GCA_003486705.1 Bacillota bacterium | reverse complement strand
TATTATCGGGTGGACAAAAAGCCTTAACATCAATTGCTTTACTATTTGCAATTTTGAAAATTCGTACGGTGCCATTCTGTATTCTCGATGAGGTTGAGGCCGCATTAGATGAGGCGAATGTTGCTCGCTATGCTAATTATTTAAAAGCATTTAGTACACAAACGCAGTTTATTGTCATTACCCACCGTAAAGGGACGATGGAAAAAGCCGATGTGCTATACGGAGTCACAATGCAAGAGCGCGGGGTGACAAAACTCGTCTCAGTTCGCATGGAAAATGTGAATGATTATTTAGATAAAGAAAAGTAATGGTAAGTATTTGGAAAATGTGTTAAAGTAAAGATAGGTTTTTTTAAGACATAAAAAGAAAAAATTAACATAATTGAGGTGATTTCGATGGGATTTTTTAATCGAATAAAATCTATCATCGGTGGAAATAAAGAAATTTCTGAAACTGAAAAAAGAGCACAAGAACATTACAAAGAAGGAATGAAAAAAACACGTGGTAATTTGTTAAAACAATTACAATCTGTTTTTTCAAATTATACAGATGTCAATGATGCAATGTTTGATGAATTAGAAGAGATTTTCATCATGGCTGATATTGGTGTGAATACAGTTGTTGAATTTATTGATCAGTTACGTGAACATGTTTCTGAACATGGTGTAACAGACCCAAAAGAAGTTCAACGTGTGATGGTTGATAAATTATTTGAGATTTATGTTCGTGGTGAAATTGTAAACTCGAATTTACGAATGAATAAAGAAGGCTTAACTGTTATTTTATTTGTTGGTGTAAATGGTGTTGGTAAGACGACATCTATTGCGAAGATTGCCCACCAACTAAAAGGAAAAGGTAAATCGGTTATGCTAGCAGCGGGGGATACTTTCCGCGCTGGTGCAATTGAACAACTTCAAGTTTGGGGAGACCGAATTGGTGTTGATGTTGTGTCCTTAAACGAAGGCTCTGATCCATCTGCTGTTATGTATGATGCGATTCAAGCGGCAAAGAAACAAAATGTTGATGTTTTACTTTGTGATACGGCAGGTCGTTTGCAAAATAAAGTGAACTTAATGAAAGAATTAGAAAAAATTAANNATTGAACAACTTCAAGTTTGGGGAGACCGAATTGGTGTTGATGTTGTGTCCTTAAACGAAGGCTCTGATCCATCTGCTGTTATGTATGATGCGATTCAAGCGGCAAAGAAACAAAATGTTGATGTTTTACTTTGTGATACGGCAGGTCGTTTGCAAAATAAAGTGAACTTAATGAAAGAATTAGAAAAAATTAAACGTGTTATTGAACGTGAAGTTCCTGGGGCACCGCATGATACTTTATTAGTAGTAGATGCAACAACAGGACAAAATGGAATGAGTCAAGCTAAAGCTTTCTTAGAAGCAACAGATGTTTCAGGTATTATTTTAACGAAACTAGATGGAACAGCTAAAGGTGGAATTGTGCTTGCTATCCGAAATGAAATTGGTATTCCAATTAAGTTTGTAGGGCTTGGAGAAAAGGCTGAAGACTTAGTTCACTTTGATATTGAGCAATATATTTACGGATTATTTGCTGATTTATTTGAAGAAGAACAAGAGTAGTCTATCAATTTTTTTCACCCGATATGATGATAGAAGGGGTGGGGAATATGCTTGAAAAGATAAATCGAATGAACGAATTATATGACGTTTATCAAGGCTTATTAACGAATAAGCAAAAAGAGTATTTTGAATTATATTACTTAGATGATTTATCTTTAAGTGAAATTGCAGATGAGTTTTCCGTGAGCCGAAATGCTGTTTTCGACAATATTAAACGAACAGCTAAGATTTTAGAAGGTTACGAAGAAAAGTTAGGTCTTATACAAAAACGCCAAATGAGATTAGATCAAATTTTAAGAATTCAAGCGCATGTTGAAGATGCACATGTGCTTGAACTTCTTGAAGAATTACAGTTATTAGACTAGGAGGGTACACATGGCTTTTGAAACATTATCAGAACGATTACAGTCAGCCATAAAAAATGTCACGCGTAAAGGAAAATTAACGGAACAAGACGTCGACATTATGATGCGTGAGGTGCGACTTGCATTACTTGAAGCCGATGTTAATATAAAAGTTGTTCGCGAATTTATTAATGAAGTTAAAACAAAAGCAATTGGTGAAACAGTTTTAAAAAGTTTAACACCAGGACAACAAGTTATTAAAATCGTTAATGAAGAATTAACGAAATTAATGGGAGAGCATGCTGAGGCATTAAATTTTGGAACAACTAAACCAGCAGTGTTTATGATGGTCGGATTACAAGGGGCCGGGAAAACAACACACACGGGTAAAATTGCGAATTATATTCGTAAAAATAATAAGAAAAATCCTTTGTTAGTTGCCTGTGATATTTATCGTCCGGCAGCTGTTGATCAGTTAAAAACAATTGGGAAACAATTAAATATTCCTGTATTTGAAAAAGGAGTATCTGTTAAACCTGTTGAGATTGCAAAAGAAGCAATGGCGTATGCGAAAGAAAATAATCATGATGTTGTAATTATCGATACCGCGGGTCGTTTACATATTGATGAACAATTAATGGATGAATTAGCGGAAATTAAAACGTTAGTAACACCAAATGAAATTTTATTAGTTGTTGATGCTATGACAGGTCAAGATGCAGTAACTGTTGCAAAGTCTTTCCATGAGCAATTAGCGTTAACAGGTGTTGTTTTAACAAAACTCGATGGAGATACACGCGGTGGTGCTGCGTTATCAATCCGTAAAATTACAGAAGTCCCAATTAAATTCATGGGTCTTGGAGAAAAATTAGATACATTAGAAGTATTCCACCCTGAGCGTATGGCATCTCGTATTTTAGGGATGGGAGACGTGATGACATTAATTGAACGCGCTCAAGATACATTTGATGAAGAAGAAAGCATGAAGATGGCAGATAAGATGATGAATGCCACATATGATTTTAACGACTTCTTGAAACAAATGAAACAAATGCGTAAATTAGGGCCATTAGAAGATCTATTAAAAATGATTCCAGGTGTAGGGAGTCAATTAAAAGATGTTAATATTGATCCGAAGCAAATGTCACGTGTTGAAGCGATTATTTATTCAATGACTGAAAAAGAACGTAAAAATCCAGATTTAATCAATGCATCACGTAAAGCTCGTATTGCAAAAGGTTGCGGGTGTGATGTGGCTGAGGTTAATCGTTTAATTAAACAATTTACGGATATGCGTAAAATGATGAAGCAGTTTTCAAGTATGGATCCAAAGAAAATGGAGCGTATGGCTCGTTCAATGCAAGCTGGTGGAAATCCAACTGCAGGTTTGGGTGGAATGATGGGACAACCCAAAAAAGGTAAAGGAAAAGGACGCGGAGGTTTCCGTTTCTAATTTAATATGTAAAAAAAGACTTTCCGACATTAGGAAAGTCTTTTTTTATAAATAGATTTAAGTGGTCTAGTTAAAATACATAACCTTTCCTATTAAACACATTAACAGGTAACAAAAGGTAGCTATAATTTACAATAAATTAATGTAAACGCCTCTAAGTTAACCCAAAATTAACATTGTTAATAATACCTTAACATTCTTAATCATAACTTAACGTAAAATTTTTATCCAGCGTGCTACAATTAAATCGAAGGAATGAAGTTAGTGATTGGCAAGGAAAAGAAGTAAAAAACAATAGTCGAACTAAATTAGGAGGAGTAAGATGTTTAAAAAATTATTGTCACTTATGTTAACTGCTGCAACAATTATGGCTTTTACAACGGGCTGTCAAAATGACGCGTCAGATGTAGATGAAACAGAAGGAAACACAGATGTTGTAGAAACAGAACAGTCTGAAGCAAAAACACCGAAGTATGTGTTTATGTTTATTGGAGATGGTATGTCACCTGTTCAAATTAATGCAGCACAAGTTTACAAAGGTAATAATACATACGGTGAAATTGAATTAGGGAAATTAAACTTTACACAATTTCCGGTAGCTGGTATGGTTACTACGCAAGATTCAACATCATTTGCCCCTGATTCAGCATCAACTGCAACATCATTATCAAGTGGTTATAAAACGCATAGTGGGGTTATTGGTTTAGAAGCTGATAAAGAAACGAGTTCATCAAATATTGCTGAATTATTAAAAGAACAAGGAATGAAAATCGGGATTGTTTCATCTGTAACAATCAACCATGCAACACCAGCTGCGTATTATGCTCACGTTGCATCGCGTAATGATTATTATGAAATTGCATTGCAAATGGCAGCATCTGATTTTGATTACTTTGCTGGTGGTGCAATTAGCCAAGCAACGGGGAAAGAACAAGATCAAAAAGATGCTTATGAAATTTTAGGTGAAAATGGTTATACGTACGTTAATACAAAAGAAGATATCTTAGCGCTAAATTCAACTTCAGGTAAAGTATATGCTGAAGCACCAAATACAATTGGTGGTGCAATGCAATATGAAATTGATGCTGAAGAAGGTGATGTTACATTAGCGACTTTAGTAGAAAAAGGAATTGATGTGCTAGATAATGAAGATGGTTTCTTCATGATGGTTGAGGGTGGAAAAATTGACTGGACATGTCATGCGAATGATGCGATGACATCAATCATGGATACAATTGCACTAGATAATGCAGTTAAAGTGGCGATGGATTTTGCGGCTAAATATCCTGAAGAAACGTTAATTTTAGTAACGGGAGATCATGAAACAGGTGGGATGACAATCGGTTATGCAACGACAGGATATGATACTGCATTTGATATTTTATCAAAACAAACAATGTCATATGAAATGTTTGATATCTTACTTGATGAAATGAAAGAAGCTAATCCTTCTTTAACATTCGAAGACATGTTGCCAGTTGTAAAAGAAAACTTTGGTTTATTGGTGTCGACAGATTCTGATGCTGAAAAAGAAGAAAATGCTAATTTAGTATTAACTGATTATGAATATAAAAAATTAGTAGCAGGCTTCAATGAGTGGATGACACCGGATGAAGATGAGGCGAATTCACAAGAATTAAGCTTGTTATACGGTGGATACAATGCATTCTCTGTTTCATTAACACATATTTTAAATAATAAAGCAGGTATTGGATGGACATCGTATTCTCATACAGGAACACCAGTTGCCATGCATGCGATGGGGGCATCAGCTGAAGAATTTGGTGGATATTATGATAATACGGAAGTATTCCATAAGTTAGTTGAAGTTTTAGGGTTAAAGTAAGATTCCACTACTGTAGGCTGGACAAAAGTCCAGTCTACTTTCATTGAAAATAAGTAGGGTGTTAGATACAGGAGTGAGTAAAGATGCTAGAGATTATAAAAAAAGCTGATCGTAAAGAAGTTTTCTTTATGACCATTATCATTATCTTGATAGGAATCTTATCCATTATCCCAACCGGGTTTGAAAAACAGATTTATATGAATTCAGAAGGCGTGAAGGCAAAAGTCATTTCAACAGAAAATTCAGGGATGTGGACAACAGGTCTTGTGACACAAGGTGATCAAGAATGTCAAATAGAAATTTTATCAGGCCAGTTTAAAGGGGAGCAAATAAGCGGAATAAATATGCTTCAAGGTAAGCTTGAGTTTGATAAAATCTTTGAAGAAGGCGATACTGTATGGGTTCTGATAGAAAAGAATATGGACGAAGAAATAATCTTTGCAAACATTATTGATTATTATCGTGTGGATAAAGAGATTTTACTTGTTGCTGTTTTTGTGATTTGTATCATCTTGTTTTCAGGATTTACAGGCGTCCGTACGATTATGTCGTTCGCTCTTGCCTTATTATGTATTTGGAAAATTTTAATTCCATCGATGTTAAATGGAATACATCCTATGTTGATTGCACTACTTGTTGGAAATGCTATTACGATAATTACATTATTACTCGTAGCTGGCTTTACAAAAAAAGCATATTGCGCCATCGGAGCAGCGGTTATTTGTTCATTCATGACGTGCTTGTTAGCTCATTTATTTGGAAATTTATTTGAAATTCATGGGGCCGTTATGGATTGGTCAGAGTCATTATTATACGCAGGGTATGCTAATTTAAATTTAACAGCTTTATTTCAGGCGGGAATTTATTTAGCGAGTTCAGGAGCGATTCTTGATTTAGCCATCGATATTTCAGCCGCACTGGATGAAGTATCAAAGGCAAATCCATTATTAAGTCGAGCGGAGTTAATGAAGTCAGGACTAACCATTGGAAAATCAATTGTTGGAAGTCAAACAACAACGTTACTTTTAGCATATATGGGTAGTTATATTACAATTATGATGGTGTATATGGCACAAGGTACACCATTCATGAGTATTTTGAATTCACAAAAAATTTCATCGGAGATTTTACATACATTTGTAGGGTGTATTGGACTTGTTCTTGTGTCACCACTTACATCATTTATTTGTAGTTTAGCGTACAAAAAAGAGGTTCCTTCTTCTGAGCTTGTTTAAAAGCCAAAAGAGAGAACCTCTTTTATTTATCTAATTGTTTTACCGCGGTTATAGTTATTATAATAAGTATCTTCAGCTGCTGTATCGCGTCCACGGTAAATGTTTTCATAGTTTAAATCAATAACATGTGTTTTAAAAAGTAAATCATGAACAGCACGTCGATCACGACGTTCACTAATCATAAAGAAACTAGCCACGTGAGTTAATCCGAATGAATAAAACATGATGACGTATTTTAATATTTCACGTAAATGAAGATGCCACCACGTTAATTTTTTTTCAGAACCCATTATGACGGGTTGGAGTTTAAACATTTTTTTCCCTAGTGTTTGACCGTTATTTAACAGTGGAATTAATACGACGAATACATAAAAGGTAAGTGCTACTACAAGTTTTTGTAATAATCCACTAGGTAGTGCAAAACATTCAATAAAAAGGATCCCTAAAGTCATACTAAAATCTAATGCATGAGCATTCATGCGTTTATAAAACTCTGCAACCGCAACTTGATTAGTCATGGTGCTTCGCCCCCCTCATGTTATAATAGGATTATTTTAACATCTAATATCAACTTTGTAAATGTTTCCAGAGTCATTCTTATGTCACGTAATCTAATAAAATAAATAAGCCGCCTAGGGGAGGGCGGCTTATATTCATACTATGACCATATGTGAAAGGGAGAGGAGAAGTATGATAGAAGAATAGGGGGGATTATCTTACTGTAGCTCATCTGCTACAATATTAATATTGACATTGGTCGCTTTTTTTATACAATTATAATTATATATGTCGCAGGATTTTAATCTTCTTTTAAAATGTTTAATGTGACTATAAGATGTCAAACTACTAATGTAGTCCATTGTCTGATAGAGGATTCATGTATTTAAAGTAATTTGATTGAGTTAAAGAAAAATAATAGGATGTGATTTAATGCGAGTTGTTGCCGGAACGTTTAAAGGTAGATCGATAAAACCAGTTAAAGGAATGAACACCCGTCCTACAACGGATAAGGTAAAGGAAAGCATTTTTAACATTATTGGGCCTTACTTCGATGGAGGAGTAGGACTTGATTTATTTGGAGGAAGTGGAAACCTAGGAATTGAATCATTAAGTCGTGGGATCGAAAAAATGGTTTTTGTTGATAAGGATTTTACAGCCTTTCAAACCATAAAAGAAAACCTGCGAGAGTTAAAATTAGATAAACAGGCTGAAGTGTATAAAAATGATGCATTTAAAGCGCTCAATGCTTTAGCTAAACGTAAGGTACAGTTTGATTTAATTTTATTAGACCCACCGTATAAAGGACAAAAGATTAATGAAATTATTGAATTTATAAATGAACATGAAATGTTAGCTGAAGATGGCATCATTATGGCGGAGTATTTAAAGGAAGACACGTTACATAATGATGTTGGGGATATTCATCAAGTGAAACGTGTTGAGTATGGAATTACAGCTATTTCAATATTTGAACGCTACACAGAAGAAGTGCAAGATTAAGATTAAAAGGAATGAAATAAATGAAAAAAATTGGGATATATCCAGGATCGTTTGATCCTGTGACGAATGGTCATCTAGACATTATTGAGCGTGGATATGATTTATTTGATAAGCTATACATTGCAGTAGCTGAAAATATTAATAAAAAGACACTTTTCACAGTAGATGAACGCGTGGCAATGTTAAAAAAAGCGACGGAACATCTGGATAAAGTAGAAGTGGTTGTGTGTGATAATGCACTTGTTGTTGATTTTGCTAATGAATTAGGAGCCAAAACTATTTTACGCGGACTACGTGCGGTGACAGATTTTGAATATGAATTTCAAATAGCAACCACGAATAAACGTTTAGAACCCGAAATAGAAACAGTCTTTTTAATGACAAAAGCAGAGAATATGTTCTTATCATCATCAACGACGAAAGAAGTGGCGAGATTTGGTGGGGATGTTTCAAGTTTTGTCCCATCGTTTGTTAAAGAAGCACTCATAAAAAAATATGAACAACTATAAAAAGGAAGTGACGGCTAAGCGTCACTTCCTTTTTATAGTTAACTCATAGGTAATTGTCGATACGTTTTTTTGCCACGGCTGAAGCCCCTTGTAAGCTTAACGATGAAATAAATCATAATCAAAAGCATTGTGATTTGAATATACGGTTCATACGGATTAATCATCGGTGCAAAAACAGGTAAGTAAACATCTTCGTTTCCGCTCATAAAAAATGGATAAGCAACCATGACAAAGACAAAACTTGCAACGCCATGAACTACGCGTAACACGAAGTAGTGAAAGTAATTAGCATGAATACCAGATGAAAACATAAAGGTCTGTGTATGAACAGAAAGACCTGCAAAGCTCACATAAAAAGCTGTTAAAGCAAGTTGAATTTGCAGTGTCATTGGAGTATCAGCTAATTTTATAACCCCTTGTACAAATTCAAAGAATCCAGCAACGAGTGGTTCAGTTGTTGGTAAAGTCTCATTTGCAAGTAGTGGGAGCACACTTGCATCTAACACTGGAATGACATGAATAACTTCTAGAATCGTCGTTAGTATATAATAAAAAACAATAATACCACCGACGCGAAGAAGCGTTTGAATGCTATTTTCAATACAATCGATTAATATCTCTGCAAAAGATTGGTTTGGGAATACAATCTCGATCTTGCGATTAGAATCTGTCTTGAAATATCGATAGCAAAACAAGAAGATGATAAGTGAGCTCAGAAAATGAGCACATAGCATTAAATAACCAATTGTTGTTGAGTGATACAGCACAACACCAATCGTTCCGATAATAAACAAAGGACTTGCAAAGTTACAAAAGTACAAGATTCCACGGGCTTCTCTTTCAGTTATCAGATTTTTTTCGTAATACTCTTTCGCCATTTTAGGACCTGATGGATTACCACTAATTAAACTAATTAAAATAATAAAGAAGGTAATAGGTGACATCTTTAACAGGTGTTTAAAAATAGGCGATAATACTTTCCCAATCATTTGTGGTAATTGGAAGTGAATCATTAAGCGAGTTAAAACGAAAAATGGAAAGAGAGCGGGAATGACTTTTTGAACCCACGTATTTAGGCCAAGCTTTACCGATTCGATAATGGGTGCTGGAAACACTAATAAAATAATTAAAAATAAGACGAGCAGGACACATTTCATGATATTTTTCATATTTCTTCACCTATAATGAATGTATTATTATTATGTAGGAAATATGAATGAAAAAAATGACAACAAATGTGGTCAGAAGCGTAACCTGGATTCATAGTTGATGTCATAGACGGTGCAGATTGCATATGATATAATTAAATAAAATAAATGAGAATTATTATCAAGGTAAAGGGGGATGCCAATCATGAAACTTTCAGAATTAAAAAAAGGAGAGACAGCTATTATCCTTAACTTTGAAAAAATATCACCCACATTCAGTCACCGCTTATACGATGTAGGGATTTCAATAGGTTCTGAAGTAACCGTGTTAAATAAGCTCAATTTTGGACAACTATTACATATTTCCATAGATGCTGTTGAATTTTGTATTAGAAAAAAAGACGGTGAAAAGATCATCGTCGAACACGTGTAAACATATGGGAGAGAAACTATGAAGCAAATGAATTACTTGTTAATTGGAAATCCAAATGTCGGAAAAACAACTTTTTTTAATATCTTAACCGGCGCAAATGCCCACGTTGGTAACTATAGCGGAATAACGGTTGATAAATTAGAGGGTACGATTAAAAAAACAGGGCACAACTTAATCGACTTACCAGGAACGTATAGTGTTACACCGTCCTCAGAAGATGAAGGTGTTGTGACCTATGCCTTACTTAAAGAACGATTCAATGGGATTCTCAATATTGTGGATGCCACCCATTTAAAGCGAAACTTACAATTAACCGTTCAATTATTAGAAACGGGGACAAATGTTTTAATTGCAATGAACATGATGGACGCCTTACAAAAACAAGGACTAACCTTAAACAAACAAAAACTAGAAGAATTGCTTGGGGTTAAGGTCAACTTAATATCGGCGCTTAAAAATGAGGGAATCGATGACGTGGTAGCAGATTTGCAAGATATAACCACTTCCAAGCCTTTAAAACTCTATTATGGTCTTGAACTAGAAACAGCCATAAGTAAACTGATGAGCAAACTAAATGATATAGAGACCCCGTTAGATAAACGTTGGATCGCCATTCAAATACTTGAAGGCAACCCCGGTATCTTACAACATCTACCGCTGGTTAATCCATCTGAGATTTTACCAATCGTTTCTGAAACAGAAAAACAAATCATCGATAAAAAAATTGCCTTATCTTTAAAAGGTGCTATTTTTAATAAACGTCGTGAATTGATTCATAAAATTTATAACGAATGTGTTACCACATCAAATACAGGTACCGCGTTTAAAGAGAATAAACCGACGTTAAGTCCAGTGGATCACTATTTAACACACCCAGTTTGGGGCTTAGTTATTTTCTTTACGATCATGTTTGTGATCTACATGATTACGTTTGATTGGTTGGGGAATCCAATCTCGGACGGATTCGATTTAGTTTTAACAAGTTGGCTCATCCCAACAATTGAATCTTTACTCGCCGCTATTAATATTATCCCAGGTAGTTTTTTATATGGTGCTTTAATTGAAGGGCTAGCGGCTGGTGTTGGCGGTGTTATTATCTTCTTACCTCAAATTTTAATTTTATTTTTCTGTTTATCATTAATGGAAGCAATCGGTTATATGGCGCGCGTGGCGATAGTGATGGATTATATTTTTTCAAAGGTTGGACTAAATGGAAAAGCAATCGTGCCACTAGTCACAGGATTTGGATGCAATGTTCCCGCCATTATGGCAACGCGTACAATCCCAGATAAAATGGAACGAATAAAAACCATGATGATTATCCCGTTTATGTCGTGTTCTGCACGATTACCGATTTATGTACTATTCGTTGGGTTGTTTTTCAAAGAACATCAAGCCGTTGTCATTATGGGATTATATTTACTAGGCATTATTGTGGCTCTTTTAAGTGCTAAATTACTAACAGTTTCTTTATTTAAGAAAACAGAAGCCCATTTTGTCTTAGAAATACCACCGTATCGTGTACCACAGTTAAAAAACTTAATGCATCAAACCTTAAGTCGTGGGAGTGACTTTTTACATACGGCAGGTAAATTTATTGTAATCGGATCTATTTTGCTTTGGATATTAAATGCAATGGGACCGACTGGTCTACATGTAAACAACAATGAAAGTTACTTAGCTATTGTTGGAGGATGGATTGCGCCACTCTTTGCGCCACTTGGCTTTGGAACATGGCAAGCTGGAAGCAGCCTTGTGGTTGGATTTTTAGCCAAAGAGCTCGTCGCATCGTCTAGTTTAATTATTGTAGGAGGCGAAGCCGGAATTGTTTCACTCTTTACGCCGATTCAGGCTTTTAGTTTCGTAGTCTTTTCATTGCTCTATATTCCATGTCTATCAACGGTTGGGGTTATGTATCAAGAGACGAAGTCAGCGCGAACGACAACCTTTATGGTTGCTTTTGGGCTAATTGTTGCCTATGTCGTAACCTTTATAATCTATCAAGTATTATTAATCATGATGTAATAAAAAGTAAAAGGTGAGATGTCACCAAATAGAAAAGGGAGTTTCTGTTCATTGAACGGAAACTCCCTTGTTCATTGTTATGATTACAACATAAACATCGTTAATAATAATATAACAGTTGAAAATAAATTTTGTAATAAATGCACCCCGATTGGATACCAAATATTATCGTGCTTATAGTAAGAATAACCAAGAGCAAGTCCCATAATAATATACGGAATACTGTAAAGGAAATCCCCAGCTGAAATGACATGAATCAGCCCAAAAAGTAAACTGCTGACTAAAAGACCCACCCAGCGATATTTTTTAAATTGTTTCATAATTGTTAAACGGAAGACAACTTCTTCACAAATTGGCGCAAGTCCAACGGTTGTAAAGGCCATTAATACAGGATAGATTTTCATAATATCCTCAATTACTTGTTGATTGACTGAATTATCATTTGCCTTGAATACATACAGTAAAAGGATATTTGAAAAAATTAATCCTATATATAAAATTCCCCATCCAATAAAAATCCCAGCTAAGTATTTTTTAGTTGATTGAATTCGTTTGAAATCAGTAACTAAATCTTCTTTAAATAACACGACAACTACGATTAGTAGAAAAACATATGAGACTAAGTTAGCCATGACCGTGATAAATTCATTATTATTTGTATTAAATCCAAGTTGAATTGTAGCCATTGAAATAAATGGTAGTAAAAACATCGCAAAGATGTAAGTAAAAATCATTAAGGTTGATTTTGCAGAACGCATCATCACCTATCGCCTCCCTATCGTTATCGTTAAATTATGCTAATTATAACATACCCACACCATGTTTTGAATACGTGGAGATATATTAACAAAAAGCTACATTAAATGATATGTTTCTGTTTTCTTAAATAGTCTAATAAAGCATATAAATCAAATAGATGATGATTAATTGCTAGTAAGAAATTAGTCTATTAGCCTAAACATAACGTTATAACGTAATAGTTATAAAAATCACAAAGTTTTCCTTTGTTAATATAGCGCATAGCTATTTGTGTACATCGCAAAAAAATTAACAAATGTAAATAAATCAAATGAGTAAAATGGAAAAAAGTGCATATAATCCATATTTTTTTATAAGATATATCAGTATAATTGTTATATGAAAGAGCTATCACAATCTGATTTAAATGATATGATCGATTTATCACTGCTATACCAAACAAATTTAAGCAGGGAAAAACAGTTAGGTGAGAGGTGGTAAAAGGTTATGATGTTAAAAAAGATAAAGTTTGGAGGAAGAAGAATGGGTTTTTTTAATACTATCTTAAAACCAGATCCGTATACACATATTCCAGGAAGAAAAGATTTAGCACTAAGTGTTGATGTGATGGAATATAACAATGCGGAGTATGTTTATGTGCCATTAACTAATCACGTCGATTTAAATTGTGATGCAATTGTCAATGAAGGAGATTATGTCAAAGTAGGTCAAGTCATAGGGGAACGCACAAAAGGTATTAGTATTCCTATGCATGCGAGTGTGAGTGGCGAAGTTGTGGGCATTGAAAAGAAATGGCATCGAAGTGGAAAAATGGTGCCGTGTGTAAAAATTAAAAATGACTTCAACTATACTTGGGATGAAAGTTGTGTGCCCCCCACTTCAGTTGAGGAATTATCACATGAAGAAATTGTTCAGATGCTTAAACGTAACGGAGTGGTCGGACTTGGGGGAAGCGGGTTCTCGACTTATGTGAAATATATGAAACCTGAAGGCATTCATACGATTGTTATTAATGGTGTGGAGTGTGAGCCGTATTTAACAACTGACTACCATTTAATGTTTGATCAGCCTGATCGATTGCTCGACGGCATTCAATTATTAATTAAAGCAGCAAAAGCTGAAAAAGGAATTATTGCAATAAAAGAAGGTAAGAAGAAATTAAAAGACTTCTTAGAAAAGCAAATCGCTAATCAAAAAGGGTGTGAGATGATTAATGTCATGGAAGTGCCAGATGCATACCCACTAGGTTGGGAGAAGGTTTTAATTAAATACATAACAGGAAAAGAATATGATAGATTGCCTTCAGAGCTTGGATTTGCAGTTTCAAATGTTGGAACAGCTGTCATTTCTTCTTATGCCATTCGTGATAATAAACCATTGATTAAACGATTAGTGACAGTATCTGGAGAAGGGATTAAACGTCCAGGATTATATTATGTGCGAATTGGAACACCGGCAAAAGAATTGATTCAATTAGCAGGTGGTTATGTATCTGATGCAGAGGAAGTAAAAATCATTGTTGGGGGACCGATGATGGGTGGCGCGATGCGAAATGAAGATTTTGTGATCTCGCGTGGGGTAAATGGGATTATTGTTATTCCAACGAAAAAAGTAAGTGATGAAGCGAAGTCAATCAAAAAAATTCGTGATATTTTATTTCCTAATTTCGCACAGGGGACTCTGATGGAAAAAGAAGAACAACCTTGTGTGCAATGTGGACGTTGTACCGATCACTGCCCAATTGGATTGCAACCCGTCTTAATTAAACAAAGTGCTGAAAATAAGGATAAGGATAGCTTAACGAAACTAAGCACGTTGTGTTGTGTGGAATGTGGAACTTGTACGTATATTTGTCCATCACATATTGAAGTAACAGAATTTGTTCGACGTGGGAAGAGACTTTTAAAATAATAGGGGGAATGAGTCATGGCGAAGATTGCAAAGTGGTCACCAACGCCACATTTACATAGTCGCAGTAGTACACAACAAATGATGAATGAATTTACAGCTGTCTTAATTGCAGTCAGTCTTTTTGCCTTAATTGTATATGGCTATCAATGGGGAATGGAATACGCTATTAAAGGCGCATTAATCATTGTTACTGCCATTGTGGCAGCAATATTAACGGAAACCGTATATTTTACGCTTCAAAAAAAATTTTCAAATGTGTATGAATGGTTAGCGATCATTGCTAAATCATATCCAATTATTACATCGCTTTTATTAGCGTTATGTTTACCAATAGGAACACCACTACCAGTCGTTGCCGTGGGTTCGGGAGTTGCTATTTTCTTAGGGAAACTAGTATTTGGTGGGGTGGGTTATAATCCATTTAACCCAGCGCTTATTGGCCGTGCCTTTGTAACAATTACATGGGGTGGATTATTAACGACAACGCTCGTAACGACAGACGCTGTATCTTCTGTTACACCGCTTGTCAATTTATCTCAACAAGGCCACATCGGAACGTATGAAACAGTGGTTGGACCTTACGGTAATATGTGGACACTATTAGTGGGTAACTATCCTTCAGCTATTGGGGAAAGTGTTTCGATTGCCATCATATTGGCAGCTATTTACTTAATTGCTAAAAAAATTATTGATTGGCGTATTCCGGTCTTTTATTTAGGGACAGTCTTTATCATGACTTGGATTATTGGAGCGATGAACGGAATAAGTGGAATTTGGTATCCTGTGTTTCATTTATTAACGGGTGGTATCTTATTTGGAGCAGTCTTTATGGCAACAGATTTAGTCACCTCACCGGTGGCGAGAAAAGGAAAAATTGTATTTGCACTTGGGTTAGCGTTATTAACTGTTATTATTCGTTTACTTGGAAATTATCCAGAAGGGGTATTCTTTTCTATATTGTTTATGAACTTATTTAAACCTGTTATTGATCGCTGCTTTATGGGGCGCATGAGTTTACCGCTAAAAACATCAGAAAAAGTATTTTGGTTTAGCGGTGGAATCATTGTGGTTTTAGTCGCTGTCTTAATAGGGGCATTAATTTAGGCTAAGGGGGTATAGTCATGGATAAAAAGTCTTTATATCTAGCCTTTTTCTTAGGAGTGATTGGATTAATTTCAGCAGGTCTAATTTCATCTGTAAATTCAGTCACTGAACCGATTATTCAAGAGAGAATAAGGGTTGAAAAACAAGAGACCATTTCTGAGTTTTTCCCAACACAATCAAGTTTTGAAGAAACAGAAATTAGTGATAGGGAATATAAACTCGTAAAGGTTCAGTATAAAGTATTCGATTCAAATCAAGAGATTTTAGGTTATGTGTATGAAGTAAGTGTCAATGGATATGGTGGAACTATCACAGCGTTAATAAGCTATGATGAGCAACATGATGTGTTATCTAATTTAAAATATATTGGAAGTTTTAGTGAGACACCAGGCTTTGGAACACGCGTGAAAGAACCTGAATTTTTAGATCAAGTCATTAACCATCAGGTAGATGAATTAAATATTGATACGTTAGCAGGTGCGACGATTTCATCATCAGCTGTTAAACAGGCGATTAATCAAGCAACTGATTATTATCGACTTCAAAAGTAGGAAAGGGATGGGGTGAGGAAATTGAAAAAGTTAGAGATATTAAAAAATGGTATTATCACTGAAAATCCAGTGTTTGTGTTATTACTTGGAATGTGTCCAACACTCGGTGTAACAAGTTCGGTTGAAAGTGCATTAGGGATGGGATTTAGTGTTGTTTTTGTTTTGTTATTTTCAAATGTTGTGGTATCTGCCATACGTAAAATAGTGCCAGATGAAATTCGTATTCCTGTTTATATTGTGATTATTGCAACAGGCGTGACGCTACTTGAGATGATGTTGAATGCTTTTGTTCCTGCACTTGCATCATCATTAGGTATTTTTATTCCGTTAATCGTTGTTAACTGTATTATTTTAGGTCGTGCTGAAAGTTTTGCGAGTAAAAATACTATTCTTGATTCAATCTTTGATGCGTTAGGAATGGGGCTTGGATTTACACTAGGAATAACGATTTTAGCATCATGTCGTGAGGTGCTTGGTGCTGGAACATTCTTAGGAATAACGGTTATTCCATCAACTTATACAGTTCCAATATTTATTTATCCCGCAGGAGCATTTTTAGCACTGGGACTAATCATTGCGTTGCTAAATGCATATAGACTAAATCGTGCGAAAGCTGAAGGACACAAAACAAAAGAGACTAAAGCAAAAGGAGTGACGGCTTAATGGAAACGTTAATTCCAATCGCGTTAACAGCGCTGCTCGTTCAAAACATTATATTATCTCAATTTTTAGGAATCTGTCCATTTATTGGGGTTTCAAAGAAAACAGAATCAGCCCTTGGGATGGGGATGGCTGTAACATTTGTTTTAGTTGTGGCATCCATTGTTTCATGGTGCTTATATGAGTTTATTTTATTGCCGTATGAGATTACGTATTTAAGAACGATCGCATTTATCTTAGTGATTTCCTCACTTGTACAATTTGTTGAGATGGTTGTTAAGAAGTTTTCGCCGAAACTGTATAAATTACTCGGTGTTTATTTACCTTTAATCACGACCAATTGTGCGGTACTTGGGGTAGCTGTTATGGCCATTGATCGTAGCTATAACTTAATTGAAACCATTGTATTTAGTTTTTCAATCGCTGTCGGATTTACATTAGTCATTTATTTATTCGCAGTTATTCGTGAACGACTAGATAAAGCACCGTTACCGGAAAGCTTTAAAGGCGTACCGATTGCTTTAATGACAGCAGCCATTATGTCGATTATCTTTATGGGATTTGGAGGGATCGTATAAAATGGCAGC
>DNGE01000181.1:7400-16823 GCA_003486705.1 Bacillota bacterium | reverse complement strand
TGAAAATATCAAATGTCAATCTTGTTCAAATCTGGGGTGTTCACATAATGCCAGTCATAAAAGGGAGGTAAAAAGATGTCTGGAATTGTAAATGCAATTATTATCATTGGCGTTTTGGGGGCTGTTTTAGGGTTATTACTTGGAATTGCAAATATATATTTAAAAGTTGAGGTTGATCCTCGAATTGAAAAATTAACAGGAATGTTACCTGGTTATAATTGTGGTGCTTGTGGATTTGCAGGATGCGCTAGTCTTGCAGAGAATATTATTGAAGAAGGTGGCAGTGTGAAGGCCTGTACACCGTGTAGCGCTGAAAATAAAGCGAAGATTATGGCGTTTTTAAAAGAGGCGTAGCAAATAAAGTCATTTCAAAGCTAGCTAGCACAGCTAGCTTTTTATTTTTTTATAATACGTAAGGAAAGTCTTGTTTTTCCATATTTTATGTGAAAAGATAGAAAGATAACAAATAAAAAATTAAGTAAGCAACAACTGTTTAGCTAACGCTAGGCAAGCTGTGTGATAATTAAAAGTGAGGGAATGAGGCGGATGAGTACGGATGGTTATAAATTCTTACCTGAAATAAAGAGTGACACTCAAACAGTGACAGTGTATGGGGATGAATTTGAAGTTCTAGCTGATTCTTCTTGTCCGTGTTGTGGTGCATTAACTATTCCCAATCAAGGGGATGCGTTAGGATTTATTTGTCCGCTCTGCCTGTGGGAAATTGATTTGTTTGTTATCAATGACGATGAGCAAAGCGATTTAAATCATGGTTTATCATTAAATGAAGCCAGAGCGAATGTTAAACAATTCGGTGTAATAGAAAAAAGATTTATTAGAAAATCCCAAGATTCAATAAAAGATAAGTAGTTGTAACACAATGATTGCCATAGACAACAGTCAGTGTGCTAATGGTGTTAATAAAAGTGAAAAAATATGAAAATATTGTAAGGATTTAATAAGTAGGATTGTATTAGTAGTGAAAGGAGGGGCTTTATGCGTTCGAATGATGAGTTAAGGCAACTATATGATCGTCATGTCGAGACGATTTATCGCGTTTGTTTTATCTATCTTAAAAATGAATTTGATACAGATGATTTAGTGGCGGAGACTTTTTATCGCTTAGCGAAAGATGAAACCCTGTTTGAAAGTGTTGAACATGAGAAAGCGTGGTTAATAAAAGTCGCGACGAATTTGTGTAAGAATAAGTTTCGCCATTGGTGGAATAAGACAACAAGCCTGAAAGGGCATGACCCTAGTTTTTTGCCTCAAGGATTTGAAATAGATGAGACTTTAGCGCTTGTCATGAAGTTGCCAGACAAGTATAAAACAGTCATCTATATGCACTATTATGAAGGTTATTCAGCTGTTGAGATAGCAGCGTTGTTAAATATAAAAGAGTCAACCGTTTATGCGCAATTACATCGAGGGCGTCAAAAATTAAAAATGGAAATGGAGGGAGTGTTGCGATGAAAGAATCAGAACTAAAGAAGTCCATTGAGAACCTCACCCCAAATGACTTGAAAAAACAAAACATCTTTCTAGAAGTGGTGAATCGTCAACAAAGACACAACTCACGGCGCTTTCCAACGTTGACCTATTCGGTGTTGGGTGTAGCTTTGATCGGCCTTATCGGGGGACGTTTCTTTTTTGCGAATGATCAAACTGAAATAAGGGATATGTTATCCAATGATTCAGGGTTAGAAATGGACATAGCTGAGGTATCATTGTTTCGTTGGCAAGGGAGAACGTATGTCTTGCTTGATGATGCAACAGCGAATCAATGGGGTGTGTCAACGACTGTTATCGATGCAGATATCGGTGAGTTGCTAACGATTATTGAGAGTGATGGAAAACTTTCAGGATGCGAAGTGTATGCGTACCTCCCAGTACAATCACAAGCACTTGTTGTTGTGAAAAATGAGTTGGGTTATGACTTGTATCAGTTTATGACATTTGAGCGTTACGAGAATAATCAAGATGAAGATGCGATTGCGTATTTAACGGTATACGGAATTAATCAAGCGTCCGATATTAGCTTCATTGAGATTGGCAATAATACGATAACAGATCAACATCAAATCGAGATTTTTTATCAGCACTACAGCGCGTTGAAAAATAGTAGTGATGCATATTTTGAAGCCTTGTTTGGTTCAAATCAATCAAATGACTTACCGCGTACAGTTGCGCAAATAGAAACAACGACAACGAGTCCCGATACTGCGGTCTCAAGTGATGGGACCCTCATAGAACCTACGGAGAGTTCTGACGCGAGTCAAGGCGAAACATCAGCATACGAAGGAAGTGCGACAGGACTTGAACATGCTGTACCGATTCGCATTCACACGAAAAGTGGATTGATTTATGAGACGGTTTATTATCCTGAACTCGGATTTATCTCACGCTTTGCAGTGGGTGAAGAATTCACAGAGTTTTTAAGACAACTACACTAATGAAAGAAGGTAAAAAACATGAAAAAAATTTTAGCGTGCATGAGTCTTTTGGTCTTATTTATTTTCACTGGATGTTCGAAAACACTAGAAGAGTCACCGAATCAAGACATTGCTGAAAATACGATGGTTAAGATGTCAGTCATAAGCGCGAGCACAGAAAACTTGACCGTAGAACTCACGAATCAATCGGATGAGGTGTTGACTTATGGGGCGTACATTCAATTAGAAGTAAAAGAAAATGGTAGTTGGAAAGTGGTGCCGGTTGTTGAGGGCATGGGTTGGGATGACATGGGCTATTTACTAGAACCAGATCAAACAATCAAAGAAGACTCTCCATTAAACCTGTATTACGGTACACTAGCTAAAGGCGAATATCGCGTCATAAAACAACTGTATGGAACCGAAGAACCCCTCACTGTCGCGGCTGAATTTGTATTGAAATAGGCGCTTGTTTAAAGATAATAACTGCTCGTATGTTTAAGCGCGTTAAGCAACGTAAAATATGAAATAATCTGCTAAAAGGGATCAACCTTGAAGCGGGATAAAATGCCCCACACCCATTTGGTGCGGGGCATTTACTGATGCTCAATTTTTGATGATGACATCGTCTAAACGATGTGTTTTGTTCGTGTGTGCTACTGATTACAATTAGGTGCATCATTCTTTAAAAAAGTTATTTTTTATTTGAAAATGGGATCAAGTGATGCAAGATTGGGGAATGCTTTTTGTTATAAGCGTGTCAAAACATTGAAAATCCCAAGAAATTGTATTAACATTATAAAGAAGATGCTAATTTTTAGTTTTAAAAGCCATACTAAGGTTAGTGGTTTTGTTTTTAAAAGGAGGATACATCATGGAATTTTTACAAGTTGGTAAGATTGTTAATACACATGCGTTACAAGGTGAAGTGAAAATTGTAGCAAGCAGTGATTTTACAGAGGAGCGTTTCGCGAAAGGATCGCAATTATATATTGAGTTTGAAGGGCAACATGTTCCTGTTGTTGTCGCAACACATCGCGCTCACAAAGGTGCGGATTTAGTGAAGTTTAAACAGTTAAATTCAATTAATGATGTTGAAAAATACAAAGGGTGCTCACTTTTAGTCTCAATGGATGACATTTCAGATTTAGATGAGCATGAGTTTTATTATTTTGAAATTATCGGATGCCAAGTGGTGACGACCGAAGGTAAGGAAGTTGGAGAAGTGTCTGAAATTTTAACAACGGGTGCGAATGATGTTTGGGTCGTGAAACGTCAAGGTCAAAAAGAGGCGTTAATTCCTTACATCGAGCACATTGTTAAATCGGTTGATGTGGATCAAAAATTAATTACGATTGAAGAAGTAGAAGGGTTATTATAATGCGTATTGATATTTTAACGTTATTCCCTGAAATGTTTGATGGCGTGTTTAATGATTCGATTTTAAAGCGTGCTCAAGAGCGTAAAGCCGTATCGCTGAACACGGTAAACTTCCGTGACTTTTCTGAAAATAAACACAAAAAAGTAGATGATTACCCATACGGTGGGGGCGCAGGCATGCTGCTCGCCCCACAACCGATCTTTGATGCGGTGGAGTCGATTAGCATCGACCCGGATAAAAAGCCGCGCGTCATCTTGATGTGCCCGCAAGGGGAGCGTTTCTCGCAAGCGAAAGCGGAGGAACTTGCCCGTGAGGAACACTTAGTGTTCATCTGCGGTCATTATGAAGGATACGACGAGCGTATCCGCGAGCATTTAGTGACGGATGAATTGTCTATCGGGGACTATGTCCTCACAGGTGGAGAACTGGCTGCCATGGTCATGACGGATGCCGTGGTACGTTTACTACCTGATGTGCTTGGGAAGCAAGCATCACATGAGGATGATTCGTTCTCAACAGGATTGCTTGAGTACCCGCAATATACACGTCCGGTTGATTTCCGTGGGATGACAGTGCCACCGGTGCTAACATCAGGAAATCATAAAGAGATTGAAAAGTGGCGCCGTGAACAATCGTTATATCGAACATTCACAAGACGTCCGGATTTATTAGAGCAGGCTGATTTAAGTGCAGCGGATCAGGCGGTTATTGAACAATTAAAAGCGGAATCTAAATAATGAATAAATAATGAATGAGGAGAGATGGCATTTGTCATCTTTTTCTTTTCCCCCTTAAAAAAAGACAAAAAATGAGCAAAAACACGTAAAAAAGAACATAAGTATTTCCTTTGTTGTAAGATTATAACTTGGAGAATGAAGGAAAGTAAAAAAAGCAAGAAAAGTGTTGTAAAACACCCGGGTGTGTGGTAATATTTTTGATGTGCCAGGAGCACAAGAACCTTGTTCCGCTGAATTAGCTCGATCTAATTGAATGAACATGCGTATGAAGGAGCGTGAGATTAATGAGTCAACAATTAATCAATGAATTAACTAAATCTTATTTAAAAACAGACTTACCTGAATTCCGTGCTGGAGATTCAGTACGTGTTCACGTACGTATCAAAGAGGGTAACCGTGAACGTGTTCAGTTATTCGAAGGATTAGTATTAAAACGCCAAAACGGAAATGGAATCAGCGGAACTTTCACAGTTCGTAAAATTTCTTTCGGATGCGGTGTAGAACGTACTTTCCCATTACACACACCAATCATTGAAAAAATCGAAGTTACTCGTCGTGGTAAAGTTCGCCGTGCGAAACTTAACTACATCCGTAGCTTATCAGCTAAAGCTGCTCGTATTAAAGAGCGTCGATAATCGATACCGATTATTAAAAATTTCAAAACAAACACCTCAATTGCAACAAGGATGTCCTAAAACTAATGTTTTAGGACATTTTTTTTATTTATGACGCTTGAAATAAATGACGTCATGACGTCAGTTCACCTTTTTTGTCAGTAAGTGTTGAAAATAATCTTTTTCATTCTATATCTTGAATTTTATGGTAAAATTATATCTGAAACTGTTTCAAGAAATGTAAAACGGTTGATAATAGATTATTAGGTTTGACATATAATGAATAGAGATAAAAATTTAGGGTGGAGTGAATACGGTATGAAGCGAGTTTTATTAGAAATATTAGATTGGATTAAGACGTTTGTCATTATTTTCTTAATTGTCACTCTCGTCCATAAATATGTTTTTACGCCAGTTAAAGTGGATGGACCGTCGATGTATCCGACGTTACATCATGAAGATTCAGTCATACTATGGGAATTTAATTATGAACCTGAGCCATTTGATGTTGTGGTGTTTGAATTTTCAGAAGATGTTTACTATGTTAAACGTGTGATTGGAATGCCAGGGCAAACAATTACATATCAAGATGACAAGTTATATATTGATGGCGAGTACGTAGAAGAGACATTTTTAGATGAAGGAAAAGCCTCAATTTCGTACATGGATTCGTTTACTTGGGACTTTACATTGGAAGAAATCTGTCAATTTGAAAACTGCGACGTCATTCCTGAAGGATATTATTTAGTGCTAGGTGATAATCGTCCGCACAGTAAAGATAGCCGCCATATTGGTCTTGTTAGTGAATCACAAATACTAGGAAAAGCGACTTGGATTCAATGGCCGCTTGAAAATTTTGGTCGTGTCGAGTAAAATGTCCGTTAGGGCATTTTTTTTATTAGCGCACGTTTAAGGCCGTTTGATATGAAGTGGGAAGGGTGAATTTTGTTTAGAAATGATGAGCAAAGAGGATGATTTAACCACATCCACCTAAAAAAGCAGACGTTTTTATAAAATTTATGATTTAAAACTTAAGCAGATTGTGTTAAGGTGTATAGAGTACAAAACTCGTTTATACTAATAGCAGATAAACAAAATTAAGATGTCAATTTAATAGACAACAAGGAGTGACACAATGACAGTTCAATGGTTTCCAGGGCATATGGCTAAAGCCCGCCGTCAAATCACAGAGAAATTACCACTAGTCGATATCGTCTTTGAATTATTAGATGCACGTATTCCATACTCTTCAAGTAATCCAATGATGAATGATATTATTAAACATAAACCGAAATTAGTTATTTTAAATAAAGCAGATATGGCGGACCCAGAAGTAACAAAACAATGGATTGCGTATTATAAGTCGCAAGGCCACATGGCTATTACAATTGATGCATTGCATCAAAATGCGATTAAGCAAATTACAGCAGCTTCTAAAGAAATTTTAAAAGAGAAGTTTGCTAAAGAAGCGGCAAAAGGATTACGTCCACGTCCAATCCGTGCCATGATTTTAGGGATTCCTAACGTTGGAAAATCAACGTTAACGAATAACTTAGCAAATCGCCGTGCGGCACAAACAGGTGACCGTCCGGGTGTGACGAAAGCACAACAATGGATTAAGGTTGGAAAAGAGTTAGAACTTCTAGATACACCAGGAGTGCTTTGGCCTAAGTTCGAAGATAAACGTGTCGGTTATAATTTAGCCTTAACAGGTGCGATTAAAGATACGATTATTCCAATGGAAGACGTTATTTTTTATACATTAGATTATTTAGGGACTCATTATCCAAATACATTGGTTGAACGTTACCGCGTGACACAAGGATTTGAAGATAAGGTTGCTCTACTTGATGAAATAGGAACAAACCGTGGATTCTTACAATCAGGTGGTTATGTGGATTATGATAAAGTTTACGAAATTATGATTCGTGAAATTCGCTCACTAAAACTAGGGAAATTGTCGTTTGAATTACCCGATCACCTTGTTAAAGAAGAGGAATCAGCTAAAAAATAATTGAAAAGCGAGCACTTTTGCGAAAAAGTGTTCGCTTTTTTCTTGCCTGATGAGATGATGTTATGTTAAAATAATAACATTTTATTACACTTTTCGTTACATTATTGACTAATATATAAAACGTTGGTATTATTTTAAAGTTGTCGCTTTTTTTTATATACACGAAGGGTGAGCTGCTGCATGATTGAAAATTATAAGGTGAATGAGATAAAAGAATTATTACAACAAGACTTTGTTGATGAGAATATATTAGAAGAGTTAAAAAAGGATACGCGCACGAGTGTCCAAAAATTATTAAAGCAATATGAGAATAAAATTCAAAAAGAATATGATGATTTACAAAAGTTTGTAACAATGTCAATATATGAAAATGAATTAAGATATAAAGGAATTGAATTGATTGCAGGTGTCGATGAGGTTGGGCGCGGACCGATTGCGGGGCCAGTCATTACAGCGGCAGTCATTTTACCAGCGGATTGTTGGTTGTTTGGAATCGATGATTCAAAAAAACTTTCTGAGAGTAAGCGACTATACTTTTATCATGAAATTAGAAAGCATGCCATTAGCATTGGGGTCGGTATGTGTACGAGTGAAGAAGTGGATCGATATAATATATATGAAGCCACAAAAATTGCAATGGAGCGAGCAATTGCAAAGCTTGATCCAGTGCCTCAGCATCTCCTTTTAGATGCGATGCAATTAGAACGTGTAAATATCCCTCAAACAGGTATTATTAAGGGTGATTCAAAAAGTGTTTCGATTGCTGCAGCGAGTATTATAGCTAAGGTCACACGTGATGCTTATATGAAAAAGTTAGGGATGGAGCATCCAGAGTATGGTTTTGAACGTCACGTGGGGTATGGGACTAAGGAACACTTACAAGCAATTGAAACACATGGCATCATAGCAGAACATCGAAAGTCATTTGAACCGATTAAATCTAAGGTTTCAAACTAAGGCGGAAAGAACAGTTTAACTGTTCTTTTTTTAATGCTAGTGTAGGCTAGGTTAGCACGTATTTTAAAATAGTAACGAAAGTATAGATCAATTAAGATTAACACCATCCATTCAGATTAGATAACCGTCTCTAATTAGAAAGGAAATAGGTGAGGGATATTTAGCTCTTAAATCTACGTTTAAAGATTTAAATGCGTCAGTTGAACATTCAAACTTGATTCAATCAGTTGGTTGAAGTCTAAGGATGTTGTGGTCAAAAATCGACAAAAAGTGCATAAAGGAATTTATTGGTATAATGAGCGGGAGATTTTAAAAAGGCTTGATATACGTGCGTCATGTCTAATGAAGTACATTGTTTTACAAGCCTCGGTTATGGAATTTTAATATTAATTGTATAAAAAACATATAAATTAGTACATAATTGATTATGATTTAAATGATTTATGTTGACAATGAATATATAAACAAAGTAATATTTATGTGTTTAATTGCGAACCCCTTCAGTATGTGTCGGGGCGGATGATTAATTGGTATGAAAATAGCATTAAAATATAAAATTGATTAATTAGATTAGAAAAGGTGATTAGAAATGGGGAAAAAATTAGTAATTGTAGAGTCGCCTGCTAAAGCTAAAACGATTGAAAATTATCTTGGAGAAGATTATACGGTCTTATCAAGTGTTGGACATATACGTGATTTAGCAACAAGTGGACCTGGAGGATTAGGTGTTGATGTGGAAGATCAGTTTAAACCTAATTATAAAAATGTAACAGGTAAGGCAAAATTAATTAAAGAATTAAAAAAAGCAGCTAAAGATTGCGATGCTGTTTATCTGGCAACCGATCCTGACCGCGAAGGTGAGGCAATTAGTTGGCACTTAGCGGATGTATTAGGATTAGATTTAGATGAAGAAAGTCGTATTGTTTTTAATGAGATTACAAAAGATGCGATTTTAGAAGCTATTAAACATCCACGTAAAGTGGATATGGACTTAGTTAAATCACAAGAAAGCCGAAGAATTTTAGACCGTATTATTGGTTTTAAATTAAGTAAATTATTACAGAGTAAAATCAAAAGTAAAAGTGCTGGTCGTGTACAATCGGTTGCCTTAAAGTTAATTGTTGAACGTGAGAAGGAAGTTCAGGCGTTTCAAAGTGAAGAATACTGGTCAATTCATGCGATGTTTGGGAAGGAAAAATCTCAAATTGAAGCAGAACTAATGAAGAAAAGTGGTAAAAAGCTAGAGATTCATAATGAAGAAGAAGTAAAAGCTATCTTAGCTGAGTTA
>DNGE01000181.1:340-7248 GCA_003486705.1 Bacillota bacterium | reverse complement strand
GTAAAAGCTATCTTAGCTGAGTTAGCAGATCCTTATACTGTTGATAAAGTTGAGAAGAAAAATAAATTAAAACAACCGAAAACGCCATTTATTACATCAACACTTCAACAAGAGGCGCATAGTCGTTTAGGGTATAATGCTAAAAAGACAATGACAATTGCACAGAAGTTATATGAAGGGGTAGATGTTGGAACTGAAACAGTCGGGTTAATTACATACATGCGTACTGACTCAACACGTTTAGCCGATAACTTCGTTGATGATGCGAAGCAATTTATTAAAAAGTCTTATGGAGCCAATTATGTTGGGCCAGGTTCGACTTCAAAGAAAAAGGTTAAAAATGCTCAAGATGCGCATGAGGCTATTCGTCCGACAAGCGTTACACGTACACCAGAAGACTTAAAGCCGTATTTAAAACGCGATGAATTGCGTTTATATAAATTAATTTGGGAGCGTGCTGTTGCTTCGTTAATGAAAAGTGCAACGGTTGAAGCTACTACAATTGAAGTGAAATCAAATGACTACTTATTTAGAGTAAATGGTCAAGTGTTAGTGTTTGATGGATACTTACGTGTGTATAGTTATGAAGAAACGAAAAACTCAGCATTACCTCGTTTAAATGAAGGAGATGTGTTGAATTTATTAGATGTGGATTCACAACAACACTTTACACAACCACCCGCAAGATATTCAGAGGCTAAGTTGATTAAAGAGATGGAAGAGTTAGGTATTGGTCGACCATCAACGTATGCTCAAACGATGGAAACTTTAAAAAATCGTGGATACGTTAATTTAGTTGATAAAAAGTTTGCCCCAACGGATCAAGGAATGTTAACAAGTGATAAATTAGGTGAGTTCTTCTCTGAGTTTATTAATGTTGAATATACAGCTGGTATGGAGCATAACTTAGATGAAATTGCGAAAGGTCAAAAAGTGTGGTACGACGAATTAAAAACATTTTATGATCACTTTATTCCGATGCTTGAAAATGCACAGGAAAATATGGAGAAGATTGCACCAGTTGAAATTGGTGAGGAGTGCCCAGAATGTGGTTCGCCACTTGTTATGCGTCGTGGGCGTTACGGAGAGTTTGTGGCGTGTAGTGCATATCCGGCTTGCCGTTACATTAAAAAAGAGAAAAAAGAAGAAGAAATTATTCAAGCTTCAACAGGCGTTAAATGTCCAAAGTGTGAGACGGGTGAAATTGTCGAGAAAAAAACTCGTCGTGGTAAACTCTTCTACGGATGTAATCAATATCCAAGTTGTGATTATGCTCTATGGCATAAGCCGATTGATAAAAAGTGTCCAAACTGTGACAGTTTATTAGTTGTTAAAGGTAAAAAAGAAGAAATTCAATGTCCGAATAAAGAATGTGGATATAAAGAATAATGCGTATACTTAGTTCTGTTTTGATTGACAGAACTAAGTATTTTTTATTGGAAAAATAAATTAGTAATTGTAAAATTATGTTATAATAATGAAAACATAACGGATTGGAGTACCTTATGGGAGAGTTTGTATTTATCTTGATTTTTGTATTAAAAGAAGTGTTTGAGATGATAGCGATAAAACGAAATGAATTAAATCATATTTTTGTACGCATCATGTTAGGTATGATAAGCATCATGATGATGCATCTTATAATGAGAGGTGTCTTGGCTGAGTGGCCGAATTTTATCCAAATTATTATCTTGATTAGCTTAATTTGTGATATAATCGTCATTTGTAGTCATAAATTATTGAACAACTTAGGAGGCAACAAATTATGAAACAAGTAAATGTTATTGGAGCCGGTTTAGCAGGTGCAGAAGCAGCCTATCAATTAGCTAAGCGCGGAATTCAAGTTAAATTATATGAAATGAGACCGGTTAAAAATACACCAGCTCACCACACATCACTATTTGGTGAATTAGTTTGTTCAAATTCATTGCGTGCAGATGGATTAGCGAACGCGGTAGGTGTGTTAAAAGAAGAAATGCGAATGCTTGATTCATTAATTTTAGAAGCAGCAGATGCAACAAAAGTACCAGCAGGTGGGGCGTTAGCCGTTGACCGTACAGATTTTGCTCAGTACATTACGGATAAGTTAGAACAACATCCTAATGTTGAAATTGTACGTGAAGAAGTAACTGAAATCCCAGCTGGACCAACAATTATTGCTTCAGGTCCATTAACGAGTGATACATTAAGTGCGAAAATTCAAGAAATTACAGGACATAATGCCTTTTATTTTTATGATGCAGCAGCGCCTATTATTGAAAAAGATTCAATCGATTTTAATAAAGTGTATTTAAAATCACGATATGACAAAGGAGAAGCAGCTTATTTAAACTGTCCAATGTCAGAAGATGAATTTAATGCCTGGCATGAAGCTTTAATTACGGCAGAAGTTGTTGAGTTAAAAGAGTTTGAAAAAGAGATTTTCTTTGAAGGGTGTATGCCAATTGAGGTTATGGCTAAGCGTGGACGTCAAACGGTATTGTTTGGCCCGATGAAACCAGTTGGGTTAGAAGATCCTCACACAGGGAAAACGCCATATGCTGTTGTTCAATTACGTCAAGATAATGCAGCGGGAACATTATATAATATCGTAGGTTTCCAAACACACTTAAAGTGGGGAGAGCAAAAACGTATTATTCAAATGATTCCAGGATTAGAAAATGCAGATATTGTACGTTATGGGGTTATGCATCGTAACTCATTTATTAACTCACCGATGTTATTAAATCCAACATACCAAATGAGAATGCGTGAGGATTTATTCTTTGCAGGTCAAATTACAGGGGTAGAAGGGTATGTTGAATCTGCAGCTTCAGGAATGGTAGCGGGAATTAACATGGCTAAGTATATGTCAGGGGAAGAATTAATTGAATTCCCACGTGAAACAGCAATGGGATCAATGGCTTATTATATTACACATGCAGCAAAAGATGGATTCCAACCGATGAATGCAAACTTTGGATTGTTTAAAGATTTAGAAGGGCGTGTTAAGAAAAAAGAGAAAAAAGCCGCTTATGCTAATCGTGCAATTGAAATGATGAAAGATTATGTGGAACGAATCTAATAATTAAGGATGAGGATGGGGCATGATAAAACGTTTAGGGGGTATGCTAGTCATACTATGTTTATTAGTAGGATGTGGAATGAATAGTCTTGAAGTTATGGATCCAAGTGAAATTCTTGGCAATGATCAGCTTGATCAAGAAAATAGTGATCAAACGAGTGTAGAGAATACGATTCAAGATGGGATTTTTTTAAAAACCGTTGATGATGATTTATTTTATTTAGATTCTTTAATGAATCAGTATAAATTATCTGATGAGGTTGATTATTTTGATTATGATGAAAAATATAATATTGTTAAAATAAAAAAACAAGATGGACGTTGGGTTATTTGGTATCTCGATAATAAGAAACCGGAGTTTATTTCAAGTGCAGAAGAAATTAAATTTGGAAATAATAGACGAAAAATCTTTTACACCGGATTAGAAAATAAAGATTTGTTTGTGTTAAATAGTGAGGGGACAGAACAAATCTACAGTGGCAATATTAATATGTATGATGTTGTCAAAAATGGTGAGATGATTTTAATCTTAAATAGCGATGGTACCTTTGTTGTCGTGGATAACGAAGGAAAAGTATTGTATCAAAAACAAAATATTGTCTCATACCAATACGATGAGCGCAGTAAAACAGTAAAGCTGTGGCATGATTGGCAAATCGATGTGTTGCAACTAGAAGCGAAAACGGTCAGTTTGTATAAAGTGTATGATGATGTCACTGATTGGTTAATGGTACCAACGTATAGTCCAAAATTTGAAACGACTGCTTCATTGTCTAATATCAATTTTGAAAATGGAGTAGGGAATTTAACGGTTATATCTAAATATTATAATCAAGCGTTTGAAGTCAGTGGTGTTGTAAGCTATGTTTTAGTAGATGAGGGTCGTTATGTGTATTATTTAAATGAAAAAAACGAGTTATTCTCATTAAATATAGAGACGCAGGTAACAAACTTCTTAGGAAGTGCTGTGTCGCAATTGCTAGTTGACTCAAATACACAAAGGGTCGTCTATAAAAGTGAAGACTTACTTTATTATCTCGATGCTTCACACGTGGTTCATTTAGTCGGTGAAGATGTTGATTATTATGAGTTTAATGATGACATTTTTGTTTATATTAATGGGATTCAGGATTTGTTTTTATATCAAAATGGTGTTTTAACTAAAATGTATGAAAATGTCATGCACTTTGTCTTGGGACATAACGGTATTTATTACACGGTAGACAATGTTGTCTATTATAAAACTTTTAATGGAACAACTGAAACAATCGTTGATAAGGGGCAGTTTTATAAATCTATTTTTTATCAAAATGATGAGTTATATAAAATGAAGCTTACCTTAGATTTAGTAGATGGATACTGGATAGCCACGGATTCAGAAAACGATGTTGTGTACCATTTTGGAGAGAACCAAACACTAACGACTTATGTGTGGGATGGTGAACAGTTCATTAAAAAAATGGGGAGTTATACGGTGATGGTGACGAGTGCCGATGTTTTAAACTTGCATGTAATGTATGATAATCAATCGGAAAGTTATATTACGATTTCATTGCTTGATTCCACTGAGATTCAATTATCAGAAAATGAATATTTTTATACATTGAAAGATATAAGTGAATCAAAAGCATTACAATTATTAAGTACCCCTTAGATGAAATAAAAATCAAAGTAGTACCTATTATTCTGATAGGTACTCTTTTTTTAAAAGTTGAGATGTGGTAAAAGATCGTGGTAGGTTGTTGTGTATGATAAAGGATAAAATTTACAACAGCAAAAAATAGAAAAGACAATAAAAAACTTTTGTAGAAGTGTGCTTTATGAGGAGAGATTGATTTGAGTTGGTCAGAGAACGTAAGAGACTATATGAATTATTTGACGTATGAAAAGGCATATTCAGAACATACGATTAAAAATTATCAAAAAGATTTGGATGAATGGCATATTTTTTGTCAGAATGAGGCCATGGATGATATGATGGCAATTGAATACGGAGATGTGAGAAATTATTTGAATCATTGTTATCAAAATCAGTTATCTCGAAGTAGTGTGAGCCGTAAGTTATCGGCGTTGCGTTCGTTTTATCAATTTCTTAAAAAAGAAGATCCGGGGATAAATAATCCATTTACGATGATTACAACACCGAAAAGTGGACAAACGATTCCTAAATTTTTATATGAAGAAGAAATGACAGCTTTGTTTGAGTCGATAAATCAGGAAACTACGCTTGGGTGTCGCAACTATGCGTTGTTAGAATTGTTATATGGAACAGGAATTCGTGTATCGGAATGTTGTACGTTGACACTTGAACAAATTGATTTTGAACAAGGGGTTATATTAATTCATGGAAAAGGCGGAAAAGATCGTTATGTACCGATGGGAGAGTTTGCCCAAAGTGCTTTGCGTCAGTACTTAATGAAAAGTCGAGCTACTTTATTGGCCAAATCGAACGGGGATTATAAGACGGTATTTTTAAATCATATTGGAACCCCTTTAACGGAACGAGGCGTTCGTGATATTTTAAATCGTCTAACAAAGATGACTGCTCAACATATAAAAATAGCCCCTCACATGTTACGCCACACGTTCGCTACACATTTGTTAAACAACGGTGCTGATTTGCGTTCTGTTCAAGAACTACTAGGACATGAGCATTTGTCGAGTACACAGATATATACGCATGTATCGAAAGAACACTTAAAACGAGCATATTTGTCGGCTCACCCCCGTGCTAAAAGTAAAAATAACTAATATATGGAAAAAACAACTGAAAGTACTATTCTAAATGCCGCCTTATTTGCTATAATAGTAGTATTAGGTTTTAAATAAAAGCTGAAATGGAGTTGGGAAAGTATGTTCACATTAATTGGTTCGTTCTTTGGAATCTCTTATACTTGGCTTTGGTTAATTTTTGCTATTTTGTTCGCAGTTGTAGAAGCTTTAACCCTTGGCATTGTGTCGATTTGGTTTGCCATTGGTGCCCTTGTGGCGATGTTGTTTGCTTTTGTGATTAATTCCTTTTTTGTACAATTAATTATTTTCTTATTTGTGTCTCTGATTTTAATCTACATGACAAGAAGTTGGGCAATCGACAGACTTAAAATAGGAAAAGAAAAGACGAATATTGATGAATTAATTGGAAAAGAGTGTCTTGTTATCAAAGATGTTGCCCCGTTTGAACCGGGCGAGGTAAAATTAGACGGTAAGATTTGGCGCTGTGTATCAGAATCGAAAACAACTTATCAAGTGAATGACATCGTAGAAGTTTTACGTATTGAAGGTGTTACAATTATAGTTAAATAATCGAGTTGAGGAGAGTGTTAGAATGGAAGTCATTATTGCGTTAATTGTTATTATTATAGTTTTAATTGCTGCAAATATTAAAGTTGTCCCACAAGCGCATGCTTATGTTATTGAACGATTTGGAGCTTATGCAGCCACTTGGAATGTAGGATTACATGTCAAAATTCCGATTATGGACCGTGTTGCAAAAAAAGTTGTCTTAAAAGAGCAAGTGATTGATTTTAAACCGCAACCCGTTATTACAAAAGATAATGTTACGATGCAAATTGATACAGTTGTCTTTTTCCAAATTACAGATGCTAAATTATTTACATATGGTGTAACAAATCCTTTTGCTGCAATTGAAAATTTAACAGCAACCACGTTACGTAACATTATTGGTGAATTAGAGTTAGATGAAACATTAACGTCACGTGATATTATTAACACACGTATGCGTGCTGTCCTTGATGATGCAACGGATCCATGGGGAATTAAAATTAACCGTGTCGAAGTTAAAAATATTATTCCACCAAAAGATATTCAAGAAGCGATGGAAAAA
>DNGE01000181.1:0-135 GCA_003486705.1 Bacillota bacterium | reverse complement strand
TCAAGAAGCGATGGAAAAACAAATGCGTGCTGAGCGTGAACGTCGTGAAAAAATCTTGCGCGCTGAAGGAGAAAAAACGTCTTCTATCTTACAAGCACAAGGTTTAAAAGAATCTTCAATCTTAGAAGCAGAAGC
>DNGE01000084.1:427-4222 GCA_003486705.1 Bacillota bacterium | reverse complement strand
GGTTGGGGTTGGAGACTTGTGGTATTTATCATTGGATTGTGTGTGCGTAGCACAAACAATACTTAGGACAATAAAAAATACCACTAAAGTCGGAAACCCCAGTCCCTTCTACCCAAAGTTGAGAAAGATCCTAAAAATCAATGTACCTTTTTTAGTTAAATCAAAGAAAATAAAGCTGAAAAATAAATAAAGGAAGGAAAAATAGGGGAAACTATAGTAAAATCAAAAATTAAGGTGCTATTACAATGAAAAAAATATTATATATCATTGCCAACTCAAAAATAGAAGAACACTCCACTTGCCAACGAGCAGCCAGAATGTTTCTTAATGCCTTTTTAGAAAACAATCCAGAATATGAGTTAGAAACGTTAAACTTATATGAAGATGAAATTCCGGAGCCTAATCATCGTCATTTTGTTTCGCGCGCCGAACTCGTCAGTGGGTCTGACTTTGAAGCATTAGCTGAAAAAGATAAAGCGACTGTTCATCGCATGGCGGAACTTTGTCAATTGTTTAAAAGTGCCGATCGTTATGTGATTGCCTCACCGATGTGGACCTTAAGTTTTCCATATAAGTTGAAGCAATTTTTAGATTGTATCATTTTAAACACTCAAACAATCTCCATTTCACCCAAAGGCGTTAAAGGACTACTTCACGATAAAGAGCGAAAATCACTTTATGTTCAATCCTCAGCTGCCATGTACCCATTTACGACCATTGAACTTCCACTGATTGGAAGTCGCGTTAATCATGGCGTGACGTATCTTGAAGATGTCTTTTTATTTCTAGGCATTAAATCCATTCATCCTTTACTTATTCAAGGAACTGAAATTGATGATGTCGGAGTTGAACTTGCGCTATTAAAAGGTGCAAAAGAGATACCAAGGTTGCTAAAAGAATTCAAATAAGATATTTCCTTGGAAAAATGGAATATATATTAATAAATACTAAGAGGGACTAATTGTTAAACAAAGAAACCCTCTTTTTTCGTTGCGAAAATTAAAATTGGATCGTTCTAAATGCTAGTAAATGTTAAATAGCTATGTTAAAATTTACATATCTTTGTCGAAATAAAACGTGTGTTTGTTCAACTCAACAAGTTTTAAAGACAGAAATCATTTGAATTTAAAGATAGAAGTGGTGTTAGATGGAGTTAATTTTAAATCAAGGAAGGCAAATTTCAGCGTTTCAAAATACGCATTTTATTACGCATTTTTTAAATATGAAGCGCAGTAATAGTGAGCATACCGCGGTTTCATATGAAAAAGATATTCGTGATTTTTTTAATGTGAATCATGTAGAGGATATAACGATACAAGACATTATTGAAGTCAATTTATTTCATGTTGAGCACTATATTTTGGAATTGAAAAATAAAGGGTACGCCTCGGCTACGATTAATCGAAAAGTTTCGTCGTTAAGTGCGTTGTACAAATGGCTGCTCAAATACCAAGACAATCGAACAGGCACTGCCATTATTCGTTATAATCCATTTGGTAATTTAAAAGAAGAAAAACCAAAAGTTAATAACCAAGAGACCGAGTTTTTGACGCAGGAAGAGTGTGTGACCTTGCTTTCAGTTTTTGATACGTCGAATCTTTTAGACTTGCGAAATAAAGCGATTATGTCATTAGCCCTGACGACCGCGCTCCGTAAATCAGAAATGATTCATATTAAGCTAATGGATATAAAAAAATACGGAGAGTACGACGTGATCCATGTGACTCGTAAAGGGAACAAGGCAGATATGATAAAAATACGTCCGGAAGTTTTAACCCTAATTGAGGAATATGTTTCGCGCACAGAACGTGATTTTGAACAAGATAAAGACACCTATCTATTTATTGGGCACTCGCGTAACAACCTAAATAATGAAAAACTTGATCCAAGTACATTGAACTATATGATCAAGTCCGTCTGTAAAAAAGCAGGCATCACCAAAAAACTTAAAGTCCACTCAACCCGCCATACAGCGATTACCTTAGCCATCACAGGTGGCGCAAGTATTGAAAAAGTCCGCGACTTTGCGGCCCATAAAAATATCGTCACGACAAACCGTTACGTTCACTCGATTGATAAGATGAAGAATAATGCGGGTGATTTGATTGATATTTTTTAATGCATCAGTTCATTTAAATACAATTCACTCGAGCAATAAAATTAAAGTGTATGAATGAAATGAAGAGACCTATGATAGGGAGTTAGGTAGTTTGACGTCACACTTATAAAATGGGATAGATGAACAAAAAAGGGGAACCGCTTTAAAAGTCGGTTCCCTTTTGACATGATAAAGACTGTAAAAAGTGATACAGGCTCATACTATTCACCCGACGGATATCGACGTGTAACCACAAGTCCGCAGTCTAATCTTTATTTCGCAAGCGAAAAAATAACAGGCACGTATTTAAACTTAGAATTGACCGATATCAATCAAGATAGATAAAAAAACTTGACGAATCTTGTAAAATAAGGTGAATACGATATTAGGAGACATAAGAGAAATGCGATTATTGGGAAGCGAAAAAAGTTTTAAAGATAATAAAGAGAAAATGTTATATGAACTAGGAATAGCATTAACGGAGAATAAAGTGCTTCAAAAAAAAGTTCAAAAATTAGAACAGTTTAAAAAGGTTACGTTTGATGAGCAAGACATAAACAAGCTAAATGATAAAATTGCCCTATATAAAAACAGACTTCATGAAGTCAATGAGAGTGGGAATAAAACATTACATAATTACAGTGATATTCTGGATCTAGAAAAAGAACTTGTGTTACAACGTACACGGTTAGTTCAACTTAAAACAGGTAGATTAAATTACTTGCACCAAGATAAAAACAAAATAAAGGCTGACTGTATAAAAAAGATTGAGCAGTTGGAAGAAAAATTAAATCATCTCTTATATGACTAATAAGGAGTAAAAGATTAATCAACGTCACACATTGAGCGGTGATCTGATTAGTCTTTTTTAAATTCTGCCATCATTAAATGTCATAAAAAAAGCAAAATCCATCCACTTTCCAAAATAATTCAAAATAAAGAAGAAAAAAAGCAGATTATGTTATAATAAGAAGTGAATATTAAAATGAATTTTTACGCATTGGAGTGTGACATCATGGCAACGGCAAGAGAAGTAGCTCTGCAAACCTTAATCGATACATTAGTCGGGGGAGCCTATAGCAACCACGCCTTAAACGATCAATTTTCAAAAAACGAACTCAGTCCACAAGACAAAAACTTTGCAACCGAAATCGTGTATGGGACCTTACAAAACCATCGCTTATTAGAATTTTATATGGAACCTTACTTAAATGGAAAAGCAAAAAAATGGGTGCGTTTATTAATCGAGATGACACTATATCAAATTATCTTTTTAGATAGCGTTCCCGAACATGCAGCCGTTTCAGAAGCCGTCGCAATCGCTAAAAAACGCGGCGGAGATTTTAACGGAAAACTAGTGAATGCCATTAGTCGTGAAGTATTACGTCATGAGTTAAGAACATTTGAGCAAATCACAGATGAAGCGGAAGCATTAGGGATTCAGACCTCTCATCCAACTTGGTTAATCAAACTTTGGATGAAACAATATGGTCGTGAAACAACGATGCAGATGTTAAAAGCTAACAATGAACGTGTACAAGTGAGCATCCGAGTGAATACAGTGAAATGCACAAAAGAACAATTAAAAGCCATCTTAACAAACGAAGGCATCACGGTGCGTAATGGTTATTTAAGCCCGGACGCTTTAATCGTTGAAAAAGGAAACGCCATCGCAACGCAAGCGTTTAAAGACGGAT
>DNGE01000084.1:0-259 GCA_003486705.1 Bacillota bacterium | reverse complement strand
GATTATTCTACGTCCAAGACGAATCGTCAATGCTCGTGGCGCATGCGCTTAATCCGCAATCAAACGACATGGTGCTAGACACATGTGCCGCACCTGGTGGGAAAACATCGCACATCGCTGCGATGTTAAACAATACCGGCGTTGTAAAAGCTCACGACATTTACGAACACAAAATTACCCTAATTAACGAGAACCTAACTCGTTTAGGGTTAACAAATGTGCAAGCTTCGCTTGCTGATGCAAGTACATTAAATGAAAA
>DNGE01000028.1:44300-44575 GCA_003486705.1 Bacillota bacterium | reverse complement strand
ACAGCATTATCAGTAACAGGAACAGTGACACTTGATCCAACAGCAGAAGTTACGGTAAAAACGGGAACTACGGCACTTTCAGTAACGGGAACAGTGACACTCGATCCAAATGCAATGGTGACTGTAAAAACAGGAACGACAGCCTTATCAGTAACGGGAACAGTGACGTTAGATCCAAATGCATTAGTGACCGTAAAAACAGGAACCACAGCTCTTGCGGTAACAGGTACTGTAACACTTGATTCAGATGCATTAGTAACCGTAAAAACAGGAAC
>DNGE01000028.1:15333-44147 GCA_003486705.1 Bacillota bacterium | reverse complement strand
GTAAAAACAGGAACCACAGCTCTTGCGGTAACAGGTACTGTAACACTTGATTCAGATGCATTAGTAACCGTAAAAACAGGAACCACAGCTCTTTCGGTTACAGGTACCGTGGCAATTGCTAACACGGTTGATATTAAAATATCTGATCGTATCGTAACATCTACTCATCTCGTATTTACTGTATCAGATTTACCAGCTGTTTTCCCACTGGATGTAAGCAAATACAGAGACTTTACATATTTTGTTAAAAACAACTCAACATCTGTAACCGCAAATGTGAATGTTCAAATCGCACCAATTAGTAGTAATGGGTATTGGGTTGACTCCCCAAGCGTAGGAAAATCTGTTGGTTATGGACAAAACGCACTACTTATTTCAGAAAATTATTTAAACTGGGCTCGTTTAAATATTGTTGCGACTGGTCTTACGGAAAATATTGAAGTTTATTTTGTAGGACAAATGTAAGAGATAATTGGGGGGGCGAGTATGGAACGTTTGTATAGTGTGAGTTTATGTATGATCGTTAAAGATGAAGAACGTGTCTTAAAGCGCTGTTTAGATAGTGTTGTTGGTTTAGTGGATGAAATAGTAATCGTTGATACCGGATCTACTGATAATACAATAAATATTGCGAAGTCATTTAATGCTATTGTAAAACCATTTGTTTGGACAAATGATTTTAGTGAGGCGAGAAATTACTCGCTTTCATTTGCAACTTGTGATTGGATTTTGGTGCTGGATGCTGATGAGTATTTTAGTGATGAGGCAAAAAGTGAATTTATTCAGGCAATTAACCAAGATGGAATTTCAGGTTACTATATCAATCAGATAAATTTTATTGATGAAATGAATCTTAATCATACAATAAATAATTTAATGCACCGATTATTTCGTAATCATCAGGGAGCCGTTTATACGGGAGCGGTTCATGAACAATTGTACATTCCAGAGGATAAGAAGCTAGGCGGTAGTAAAATAATCGAATTAGGTTTTTATCATGATGGATATTTAACGCCCATCTATGCTGGTAAACAAAAATCGAATCGTAATACAAAATTAATTCAAGCCATTTTAGAGAAAGATCCTAATAATACCTTTCAATTATTTAACTTAGGTACCGAATATGTCGGTGCTAAAGAGTTTGATAAAGCTATTGAATGTTATAACAAAGCGTATTCTCAAATGACTCAAAATGATGGGTTTGTAGGGAAGCTCATTTTATATAGAATTAATGCGTTCATGACAAAAGGTGATTATTCCAACGCTTTACAAGCGATTGAAGAAGGATTAACGCTATTCCCAAATTACACGGATTTAATGTTTGAAAAAGCTGAAATATATGAACAGTATGGACAGTATACAAAAGCTATTAGATGTTATGAACAGTGTATGGCTATGGGGATGACACCGATTAATCTTAGATATTCGAGTCTAGTTTGGGAGATTGGTCCTTTAATTAGATTGAGTAAACTTTATCAAAAATTAGAAGACTATGAAATGGCAATTAAATATTATATCGATTATTTCAAGACACCAGGGGCTAATTACTTATTATTATACCCATTTGGGTTATGCTTGAAAAAAGAAAAATATGCTGAAGAAGCGGTTTGCGACATTCTTTCAAGTTATTTAAAAATTGATGAATTAGAAAGCTTTATTGTATTTTTAAATTTATTACTAAATAATGAATATTTTAGTAGAGTGGATTCGTATTTAAACCATTGGCATGCTGAAATTTTTGATACAAGGTTAGAAGAGTTGAAAATCAAATCAAAATTTTACTTAAGAGAATTTGAAGAAGTAAAAAGGATGATAGAAGACAAAAAAGATGTCTCAACAGATCTTGAAACTATTTACTTTATCGTGGCATGGATGACATCAAGTATAAATGTGAATCAAATAGGTCCTCTTTTAGATAGTAAGTATTATCAATTCTTACGTCGCCTTGTCATCTATCCCGAAGTTGAACAAGATATTTCGTATGGAAAAGATTCGCCTGAGTTGGATCTCCTGTTTAGACTATTAAAAGAAACCATACTCATTAAAGAGTTCACACTCTTTGAAAGACTATTATATGCGCTTAACTACTTTGAAACAGATGATGTTTTATTACGTTTAGCAAAGCTGTATGATGAATTCGGATTTTATGACTTGGCAAAAAAAGAGATATTCCGATCAATTAAGCATTTTGATAAACTAGATTTAGAAAGTGCTAAACTATTATGTAAATACTTGACGTGAAAACATGTAAACACTTACTTTTGGAAGTAAGTGTTTATTTTTTTGCCGATAAATCAGTATATTATTACAGTGCATTATGATAGAATTAAACTATAGAGAATTGTGGATTTTAGGGGGATAGCACCGATGATAGTATTAAAGCCAACTGTGAAAATAGATACCTCATATTTATTAGATCTATTTTGTTTTTTAGATCTTCTTTTTTCTGATGAACCCCATCAGATGGATGTTCAGATTGAATATTGGGAAGATTATGTGACGAAAGAATCTGCGAAGAATTTAAGAAAGGCGAGGAAGTGCTTGCCAAAAAATGAAAGCTTTATCTCGATGCTTTTACCACTCTTATGTAGTGATCCTGAATTTAATGTACTGCAAGCAAGTGAACTATTAGGCAGCCCAAAGTTCTTAATATCTAATTTTAAGAAGCAAATGTGCTTTAAAAACTGTATGCACAAACCATTTAAACAGTTTATTAATGGGGACTGTGAAAAAGTCATTAAACTAGTCGCACCGATGATTACAGAACTTGAGCGTGGTCGTTTTAAGCACTACTGGATTCATGAACGATTGCCTCTAATCAATAATAAACTTAAAGAACTAGAGTCTTATTGTTCAAATCATCATCTGTATGAAGAAGTTTCGAAAATCGGAATTGTGCCACCAGTGTCAGATAAAAACATTTATGTCCTAAGCTTTTATCGTACAACAACACCTAATTTAACATTGCCACAGTTAGACGTTGTAACACATCCTAATGTTTGTGTTGAGGCAGTGATTCAAGATGTGGTGAAAACTTTAATTCCAGATACAATGAAGCAACGCGTGTACAAAAAAGAATACAAGGTATTAAAACAAAATAAAAGTCTGCAACAGGCCTATCATCAAGTCAAGGGTGAGCATAAAAATATAGTATCGTATATTGAGGGAAATATCTTCTTAGCAACGCATGCATATCTTAATGAAAAGTTAGATGTCTTACCAGATCCTTATGAAGTTCTTGCCAGACATGAATTTGGTCATTATAAATTTTCGGTACTTATGTATCACCAAATGAAACAGATGGACTTACTAAGTCATCAAACGTACGAAGAGTTTATAAAATCAACATTAATGAACATGAGATTAGATTATATTGACGAACAGTTTCTGGATATTATGAATAACCGAATCTAAAGAGGTAAAAAGATGCCATCACCTATTATACATTTGCAGCTTGCACATGAATTAAGTGAAAGATTAAATATTAAGCTATCTAAAGAATTTTTGCTTGATACGATTAGCCCAGATGCCATTCACATGGTCCAAAACGCTAACTGGGAAGATAAGGCCATGACACATTTTTATGACCTTGCCGATCAGGATTATTCAAAAGCAATTATAACAGCATATGAACAAACAACTAGTGCAGGCTACTGTTTTCATTTATATACTGATTATTATTGGCGTGAACATGTTTACACGCCTTTTTTTCAATGTTATAAAGATAAAATGCCAAGGTCAGCTTTACATGCGCTATATTATCAGGATATGGCACACATTGACCGTTATTATTTACAACAGGCAGATTGGATACCTGAAATAAAACGAATGCTATTAAATGCAAAGGTAAATCCTATTTTGAAACTAAGCTGTGACGCCATAAAAGATTGGAGCACCAAAGTGTGTGAACAAGATTTATGTTATGATGGACAAGCGTTTAATAACGTGAACTTAAATGCATTTGATATCCAACAAATCAATCAATTTATTGAAATATATTTACCAATAATGATAGAAGAGTTAACTCAACTTGGAATTGAACTCAAATAAAGGAAGTGACAACATGAATAACTATGATGTAATAATTATTGGCGGTGGACCTGCAGGGATGTTTGCAGCCATTCAAGCTGCGAGCGGTAATAAATCCGTTGCTATTTTAGAGAAAAATAAAACATGTGGGAAAAAATTATTATTAGCGGGTGCTGGAAAATGTAATATCACCCAAGATGGTGATATTTCTAATTTCTTTGACTGTTATGGAAAAAACGGAAAGTTTTTAAAGCAGGCGTTAATGACGTTTAATAATGAAGACTTATTAAATTTCTTTAGAAAGCGTGGCCTTTCATTTATGACAACGGAGAAAGGAAAAGTGTTCCCAGAAACGATGAAAGCTATGGATGTGCTACAAGTTTTAGTCAAAGAATGTGAAAAGCGTGGCGTACAGATTAAGACGAATACAACAGTGACGCAAGTCACAAAGCAAGACCAATCGTTTGCTGTTGAGACAACAAGTGGAAATTACGAAAGTCATGTAGTCGTGATTGCAACGGGTGGGATAACGTATCAAAACACGGGATCAACGGGTGATGGATACCCGATGGCTAAATCATTTGGACATAAAATTATTCCAACAAAACCTGCCTTAACGCCGTTAAAAATTAAGAACTATGAGTTAGTGGATATGTCAGGAACTTCTTTTGAGAACTTGAGCTACACTTTGTGGCGAAACAACAAGAAAATTGGGAATTTCCAAGGTGATTTCTTATTGACACATAGTGGAATATCAGGTCCAGGGATTATTAATAATTCTCGTGATATGCAAAGTGGTGATGTGGTTAAATGTAACTTTGTTGGAGCGGATTCAATTGAAGAATTTAGAAATGCATTAACAAAGAAGCTAAATAATGGTGGAAAAACGTTAGTGAAATCTGTTGTGCGTGAGTTGAATTTAACACGTCGTTTTGCAGATAAAGTGTTAGAACTTTGTGAAATCCATGATGATTTAAAGTGTGCAGAAATAAATAAAGCAACGCGTTCTAGGTTATTAACAACCTTAACGGAATATGAGATGGAAGTTAAGGAATTAGGTGGTTATCATTTAGCGATGGTCACAACGGGTGGGGTTTCGATTAAAGAAGTGAAGCCAAAAACAATGGAATCAAAAGTCGTCGAGAACTTATATTTTATCGGTGAAGTTTTAGACGTTGATGGTGATACGGGTGGATATAATATTCAAGCTGCGTTTTCTATGGGATATGTAGCGGGAGTAGATATTGCTCAAAACAAAAACCTCTAGCATGTGCTAGAGGTTTTTGTTATTGTTCGATTAACGTATCGTCAATTAATTGGTGACTCACTAAAGTAAGTGTGCCATCTTCGTTTTTATTAATCACCATTTCGTGTTGATCACAATTTAAGACGGCTTCTGCTAAAGATAAATAATCTTGAGAATCAACAGGTAAATCATCGTAGGAATACAATCCTTCTGAGGATAATACTTGTTGAGGAAGCGCGTATGTTACCACATAGCAATTTGCTAATTCTTTATAATCTAAAATGACCGGATTATAGATGGTAAGTGACGTTTCAGGTGGGTAATAGGCCTGTTTTTCTTCATCCCACTGAATCATGTCGGTGTTTGCTAATTCTGCTGAAACATCTGTGGCAAATAAGTACTGCGCCGTGGTTAATACGTGCTCTTTTAGAATATAGCCATTAAGAGAATTTGTTTCAATATAGTTACGTTGATCAACATCTGTAATTTGATCAATATCGATAGGTTGTGTACTCATAATAGCCGCTTTAAGTAAATACGTTGCATCGGCTTCGTCGATGGATGTAAAGTTATCAACGGGTGGATTAAACCAAGTGGCATAATAAATAAATTCAGTTAGACTTCTTGTTAAATCATCAGGTTCCTCTGTGTATTGAAGTAAACTCACAAATTTCTGTTCAAGTGCATAAGGTATTGCTGTGCGTGCTGTTTCAACCGTTGACGTCTGTGATTCTTCTGTTTCAGTTGTCTGTGCTGATTGGCCATCCGTCGTTGTGTCTGACGTGTCAACAGATGTGTTTGTATCTGTTCCTGATTGTGTTGGTACTTCTGTCGGATAAAACTGAATGTTTACTGTACACGCTGATAGTAGTAAACAAACACTTGCAATCCATAATAGTCTCATTCATATCATCTCCATTATTAAATATAGTGATATTATGGACAGAATGGGTTTTTTTAACAAAAATATTTAAATTTTTGTAATTTTATATAAAATTTTCAAAATGTTTAAGAAAATCATTAAGAATCTGATAAAAAGTTTGTCTCTTGAGTGAGAAGTACTTGAAAAAAATAAATGCTGATCATTAGGTTAAGATAATTTAAGAGATAATTTAATTGGAAAAATCAAATAAGCATTTTTCGATGCCTTCAATTGTTGTTGGGAAGTGAATTTCGCATTCTTTTAATTTATCGGTTGAAATCCTTAAATCGCGCGGTGAATCTTTGAATCGCTCGAAATCTGTTATGACAATTGAATCTGAGGCGTAGGTAGGGTAAAGTCGCTTGGCAATTTCTTTACCGATTGTTGCACTACATAGGTCATTCTCACTGCCGAAGTTATAAGTGCCGTATGGTTGTTGAAGCATGGGAATTAATTGATCAATGACGTCGTATACATAGGTCATGCCTCGAAATTCATGAGCTGCCATTGAAAGTGGCGTCTTATTTTGAACCGCATTGATAATGTTCATAAAGACATTTTGATTAAGACGTAAATGTGATTCTGGTAATGAAAATAACCAAGTTAAACGTAAGTTGTAATACGAGTCTAATTCGTTTGCAATTCGTTTTTCTGCTTCAAATTTTGTGTGAGCGTACACTGAGTTTGGACACGCTTGATTCTCAAGATATGGTCCGCACTCAACCGTGCCATTATACACTTGATCACTACTAGTAAAGATAAGTTTGCTGCCTTGTAACTCACAGCCTCTTGCAATGAGTTGAGTGCCTAAAGTATTAATGTGCTGTGCAAGATCGGGTTGTTCCTCACATGACATAGTATTCGAGATGGCTGCACTGTGAAAAACAAGATCAAAACGTTTATTTTTAAACAACTGATAGATTGCTGACTCATTTGTAATATCGAGTTCTTTTCGACTTAAGGCCGTGATGTCATATTGATCGTTATATCGTTTGATAAAACGTGAGGCAAGAAATCCTTCACTACCTGTCACTAGAATTTTTTTCATGATCGTATCTCCTTATGAATGACGGCGCGAGCTAGCTGGTGTCATTCCGTAATGGTTTTTATATTTTTTGCAAAAGTAAGACAAATTCTCATATCCGCAATCAAATGCGATTTCCGTAATGGATTTATCACTTTGTTGTAAGAGGTGATGAGCTTTGCTAAGACGGACATGGTTCATATAATCAGTACATTTCATGCCGGTTTCATCTTGAAAGAAACGGATAAAATGATAGTCGCTATAGCCTGAAATGGATGCTAGGGTTTTGATGGATATCTTTTGGTCGTAATGCTCATGGATATAAGCAATGACAGCTTTTATAGCAGTCAATTTTTTATTGATGAGCGGCGGTTGCTTCAGTGTGATGATGTGATTATTTTGAAATAATAAACCAAATAAGCTGAGTAAGTTTCCTTTAACGATTAGCTCAAAAGCACATGGTTTTGTCTCAAATAAAAGAATCATGTTTTTAATGCAATCAAGGATTGCTGCATAACCCAAATCATCAGGGCTTATTCGAAGTGGAAACATTAATACCTCTTTTGATAATGGCATCAAATAAGTTGATTCAACCACATCAAATGTTTGGTTTTGTAAAAAACTCAAATTAAAAACAAGTGTATAACATTCACATCCTAATGTCGAACCAGTTCCAGAATGAAGGGCCCCTTTTTTAATAAACAAAATATCCCCCTCACAAACATCAAGTGGTGCGTTATCGATTTGAAATGTTCCGAAACCATGTGCAATATAAATAATCTCCATTTCTGCATGCCAGTGCAAATAAAGATCATGTTGTTTTTTCTTTAAGATGGTGTGATAGAGTTTAATAGGAAACGCCAACTCACCATGTGAGATTGTTTCTTTGTATGTTGAATCAGTGTGCGTACTCATAAGTGTCCCCCTATCATTCGCAATATTGTGTTAATACTTAACAGTTTATTATAAGATTTCCAATTAAATGGATCGTATAGTGTTAGTATAACAAAGATTTAGTTAGTTGAGGAGATAGAGATGAGAGAAGAGACATTAAAATGGATAAGCTTTGGAAATGTGAAACCGAAAGGGTGGTTATATGATAAAATGCGTTTTGATTTATGTGAGGGCTACGTGGGTTGTTTAGATAAGTTAGTACCGTCCCTCATTATTGAGGATGATATTTATGGAAAACACCGATTAAGTGCAAAGGTTAAAAGTAAAGATGTTGGGAATATAAAAGAGGAATCTAATCAGGCTAAAGCGATTGATGTCACAGTTGATGAAGAATCAATCATCGCACATAACCAAGCGCAATATCTTTGGTGGAATAGTGAAACACAATCGAATTGGTATGATGGATTTGTTCGGCATACATTGTTGATTGAAAATCCAAGCTATTTAGAGAAGTTGGAATCATATATTGAACGTATCTTGTTATCGCAAGATGAAGATGGGTATTTAGGGATTTATGAACCGGACCTTCGTTATAACTTCACTACAGAAAATGGAGAGTTGTGGGCGCAATCGACGTTGTTTAGAGGATTGCTTGCGTATTATGAAGTAACTCAAAATAAGAAAGTATTAGATGCAGTGAGAAGGGCAGTAGGATTAACGATGAAAGCTTATCCAATTGATGAGTCAACGCCTTTTTATGCAACGGATGGATTTGCGGGATTAAGTCACGGCTTAACATTTACGGATACGTTAGAGAAACTGTATCAGTTAACGGGGGATGAAACTTATTTATCCTATGCCGTCTTCTTATTTGAAGATTATAATAAGTATAAGACGGGTGAAGAAGATGTCCAACTTAAAAATTTAATGAATCCCAATTATCGGTTTAAAGGTCATGGGGTTCATACGTATGAGCACTTGCGTGCATTAACGATTGCGGCTTTTGCATCTACTGATGAATGGTTTACAATAGGACTGGCAAAATATTTAGAAAAATTAGAACAGCACGTCACGCCAAGTGGGGGACCGATTGGTGATGAATGGATAGGTGGTGACATGGCTAAGGCAGGTGTTAATGGGTATGAGTACTGTTCAATTCAGGAGTTACTAGACTCATATTCTTTATTACTTCAAAAGACAAATGATTTAAGCTATGCAGACAAAGTGGAATGGTTGTATTATAATGCGGCACTAGGTGCGATGCATCCGAGGGAACCGTCCATTGCATATTTGAAATCGGATAATTCTTACGCAATGGAAGGGGTGTTTCATGAGCATCAACCCCATTGTGTTCACAATATTCAAACGAGGTATAAATACTCGCCAATCCATCAAGATGCAGCAGTGTGTTGTATTCCAAATGCAGGACGTATTACGCCATATTTTATTCGATCGATGTATTTTATTAAAAAGAGTGGTCTAGTAGCAGCATTGTTTGGGCCATCGAGTTGTAAATCTGTTATTCATGGGGTTGATGTGGTCATTGAACAAGTCACAAATTACCCATCGAGCTTTGATGTTTGTTTTAATATTAGTGTAAGTCAATCCGTTGCATTTGATTTAGAAATTAGAAAACCAAGATGGGCAACAGGCTGTGATTTTTTAGTTATAGATGCTGAGGTTATACAGTTAGCTGATCGAATAGTGATTAAAAAAACATGGTGTGGTGATGAAACAGTTCAGGTCATATATTATGGAAGTCCTACGATAAATAAAGATTTAATTGGTGAAGGCTTTATCAGCTATGGACCGCTAGTGTATGCTAAAGAAATGAAATCTATAGCGGTTGAAACAAAAACATATCCTATCCACGGGTTTAGGGACCTTCATGTCAAGCCGCTCGAGAAAATACCGATGTATAGGATAAAAAAATCAATGACAAATTTCCAGTTTTTTAAACAAGAATCTGAGGGTTATATCTCACCTCCGCTTTTACAACTAATGTTGATTAACGAAGATTCAAACGCGGATGAATGGGTTACTTTAACACCAATGGCGAATACGATACTTCGCCGAGTTACGTTTCCAATAGTAGAGTGAATTTTGTTAAAAAAGTTGTAAAAAGTTGTAACATTTCTACTGTTTGAGCATATGTTGATAAAGGAGTTAAAGCTTGATACATAAAGGAGAATCACAATGGAAAATTACATTAAAATTTTAACGGAAGAAATCAATATGATGATCAATGGGAAAAAAGAAGAACTCGATGAGAAATTACATGAAGTGTACAATCAAGAGTTGTCTTATTTAAATAATTATATGCGATTATAATAAAGGAGCATAGCTGATAACAGCTATGCTTTTAATATGGTTAAAGTTTTCGTAAAGTGTATGAGTGAATGTTGAACATACAAGCAACAATCATGGTTAGGTCATAACATGTATCATGTGACATGACACAGGACAAAAGGAGGGAGTTAAATGGCCTATGATCAAACGTTAAGTGGTAATGCTAATCAAGGTGTTCGTAAAAGTAAAGGTAGTGGTAAACCGCGTCACACAAAAGAGGTGATTCCTCATTTTACGGATAAAACAATGAGTGTGCCATCAAATATGACGTATTATCGAAGTGATGAAAGACCGAAAACAAATGATGAAACAAGTGAACTAACGCATCCAACATTATTTGTAGAAGGTGCAGCACAACCGTTACAAAAAACGAATGGAAATATGCGTCAGCATCGTGCATTCAGTCATAAGGAAACAAGCCATAACCAAAACAGTTTTAATCCAGTCGTGAATAGTGGAAATGAGACTAATAAATGTGGTCGAAACTTTGAGAAGCAAGCCAATCAGAATCAAGTGACGGTAAACAGACCGTTTAAACCGTTTCAAGAGCTATTTTAACACTGGAAATCAAAAAGAAGGAGGATCATCAAGATCCTCCTTCTTATACTATTAGCGTTTGAAATATGTAAAGAGATGGACTTTGTTTTTTTGTTCTAAATCGGTATCTACTTGTCCCGCTTTGTTTTGATTTTCCCATTTTTCCGTTTTCCAAAGTCCGATAGCGACATGAACCACAATCATAAAGATTAACAACCATCCAAATATAGACAATCTCATTCCCTCCATTTTTGTAATATATATTTATGATACAGTACACATTAAATTTTAACAATAAAACAAGAAAGCCTTTTCACGCGGTAAAGAACCTAAATAACAGTAAAGATTAAAAATAGTTAATAGAACCAATAAAAAAGTTAGAAATGCGACTTAAATTAAGCTGCTTTTCTAACTTTTAAACTTTATATGAGTTGGGTTAGGTTTAAGAGTTTTACGATATCTTTAATTTTAGAGAAATAGTCTCTATTCTGTCATTTCTAATGACATGTTATAATCGTCTAAAGCTTTTGATGCAGCTTGTTCAGGTGTTGCTAAATCATCCCAAACAGAGCGGAACATCGTTTCAGCTGGAGTCCAATATTTAGCCATTTCTACAAGTGTTGGCATTGCTTCTGCATAGGCGGCCTGTTCTAAAATACCTGCAACATATGGATTTTCCAGTACACCGTTAATTACTGAGTTATCTTTTAAAGCTGGGATTTTACCCGTTGTATCAAATAAGATTTGTAAGCCTTCATTCGATGTCATAAAATCTAACACCTGCTTTGCTTCTGTCGGATGTTTAGAATAAGCTGAGACAGACGCGATGATGTTACCAGAGAATGTTTTAGGTTGAACACCGTTTATAGTTGGAACTGTTGTGATTCCCCATTCAAAATTATTGTCTGCTGCACCGTTATTAATTTCTTCGATTTCCCATGGCCCCCCGATAATGTATGGAACATTACCTTTTACAAATTCTCCATGAACTGTGTCCCAATTTAAATCAGCGTACGGTACATTTAAGAATTCTTTCATTGATTTAAAGTACTCTAATCCGTCAACGACAGCAGGGGTATTAATATTAATGTTATCTGGATCAGTGTGATCCTCACCAAATAAATTAAATCCAAATGCCGTTAAGAAATAATGCATATGATAAGCATCGCCAGGTTGGAAACGCATCAAGTATTTATTTTGCGTTGGATCGTTATAAATAGCAGCTTGTTCTTTAATCATTTCAAATGAAGTTGCAACCTCAAAATCATTTGCTTCTAATAATGTTTTGTTATAAAATAACGCCATTGATTCAGTTGACAGTGGAATTCCATAATACGTTCCATCAAATCTAGCTGTATCTGCAGATCCCGCTAACATTCTGTCATCTATTTTTGCAGCTAAATCAGCATCTAATGGTAATAATAGTTTACCTTCCATTGATGTTGCCATATTATCGTGAGGTTGTAAAATAATATCTGCTCCCACTCCAGCAGGTCCATCAAGCTCAAGTTTTGAACGACTATCTGCAGATCCCACGTTTTCCCAAACAATGCTGACATTTGGTAAGGCTTCCTCGATAGCAGGAATTAAAGCTTCAGCATATGCATCAGAATCTAGCCAAAGTTTAATTTCAACTTTTTCATTTGAATCTGTTGAGTTGTCAGTCGTTGTGTTATCTTCAGATGAATTTTTGTCTGAATCATCTGTTGTATCGTTCCCCCCACAAGCAACTAACCCAGTTAAAGACATCCCAGCCACTAGCATAAATGCTAAATATTTTTTCATTGTTAATTCCCTCCTGATTACTAATGAAATCGGTTACATGATTAGGATAACATGTAAGGTCGATAAAGGCAACTATTTACAGGTAAAAAAGTTAAATATTTACTTAGGGATGCTATTTCATCCTGAAAGTTTCTATTCTCAAATCATTCGATGGTAATTGGCATATATATGCATAATAAATAGAAAGGAAAAAGATATGGTAGTATTGGACTTACCTTTAACATTGTCGAAAATTGTATGTATTTAAAAGTTTTGTATAGAATGTGCATTAAATATAAAGTAAAATATTTACTTACTGATGGATAAAGTTTTTATATTGTAAGGGTTATCAAATGATGACAAGTATGTTACAATTACGTTAGGTCTGAATGTAAAAGAAAATTATTGAGGGTTGTTATAACGGAGGGAACAGTATGAGAATGATTAAACCTTTAAACTTTGAGTGGAAATACCGTCCTACATTTGAAGATAAAGATCTTGCGATGTCTTATTCACAATGGAATGGGGAAGTTGTGAACATTCCGCACACTAATTTACAATTGCCATATAACTATTTTGATGAAACCAGCTCATGTTTTATTAGTTGTTATAAAAAAGAGATTGAAATATTACCTGAGTATGAAGGTAAAGAAGTATATGTCTGCTTCGAAGGAGCAGGACATTATTCACGCGTCTATCTAGGTGAAGTATTGATTGGAGAACATAAAGGGGGATACACACCGTTTGAAATTCGCATCGACCAATATGTCAAGATTGGGCAAACGGTGACACTGACAGTAGAACTTGATTCAACTGAAAGAAAGGATGTTCCGCCATTTGGAAATGTCGTTGATTACTTGGGGTATGGTGGAATTTATCGTGAAGTGAGCTTGAAAATCGTTGATCCTATTCATATTAAAGATGTATTTATCAAAACGAATGATGTCTTAAAGCAAGAAAAAAATCTAAGTATTGACTGTGAGCTATCTAAGGTTGAAGCGGGATTGTCGTTAGAAGTTGAAGTTCAAACATTAGAGGGAGATGTGCTTAAAACTATAAGAGTGAATGCGGATAAGCAGGCGTTAATAGTTTTGAGCAATACGATAAGCGGGGTAGAACTTTGGGATTTGAAATCGCCTACGTTATATCAATTAGTGTGTCGTGTCAAAAAAGAGAATGTATTAGTTGATGAAGTGGTGACACGCTTTGGTTTTAGAGAAGTGAGCTTTAAAACAGATGGCTTTTATTTAAATGGGGAAAAAATAAAATTACATGGCTTAAATCGTCATCAAAGTTATGCGTATGTTGGCTATGCTATGCCAAAGTCGATTCAAGAAAAAGATGCAATGATCTTAAAATATGAATTAGGATGTAATGTCGTTCGAACATCACATTATCCGCAATCCATTCATTTTTTAAATAAATGTGATGAGATAGGATTACTAGTCTTCGAAGAAATTCCAGGCTGGCAACATGTGAGTGAATTACCAGAGTGGCGTGAGGTTGTCATGAATAATGTAAAAGAAATGATTTTGCGTGATCGTAATCATCCTTCGATTATTTTATGGGGAGTTCGTATTAATGAGTCGGGTGATTGTGAGAAACTGTACGTTGCAACAAATCAATTAGCTCGTGAATTAGACCCGACGCGTCAAACAGGTGGTGTTCGTTGTTTTGGTGGAAGTCAATTACTTGAAGATGTGTATACGTTTAATGATTTTATTCACCGTGGCCATAATGCGGTCTTACAAGAGCCGGAAGTCATTTCAAATTCTAAAGATGCACCTTATTTGGTAACCGAGTACGGGGGACATATGTTCCCTACAAAACGTTTTGATAATGAAGGGAAACGATTAGACCATGCCTTAATTCACGCGCGTATCATGAATGAGGTTTATCGCGATGATCGAATTAGTGGTGCCATTGGTTGGTGTATGAATGACTATAATACGCATGAAGACTTTGGAAGTGGCGATAAAATTTGTTATCATGGCATCCAAGATATGTTCCGTATTCCTAAATTAGCGGCATCTGTTTATGCATCCATGCAAGCGGACATTCCTGTTCTTGAGATTTCATCAAGTATGAATATAGGAGAACATGCTGGTGCTATATTAGGTGAAGTTTATGTGTTTACAAATTTAGATTATGTAAAGTTTTACCGTAATGAACAATTAATTGGAACGTTTTATCCTAATCGAGAACAATTTAAACATTTAGCACATCCACCAATCTTAATTGATGACATGATTGGAGATAATTTAGCGCCTGAGAACTTTGCATCGGCAGATGAAGTAATTATCAAGGAAGTATTAATGTATGGTGTCGTAAATGGTGCAGATTTCCCAGAGGATCAATTAGAGAAGATTGGACCTGTATTAGCCAAATATAATAAGCCAGCTAAATATGTTGAGGCGTTATATAATAAATATGTTGGAGCTTGGGGATGGAAGTCGCTAACTTATAAATTTGAAGGGTACAAAAATGATGAATTAGTTAAAACGGTTGTAAAATCAGGAGTCAAAGAAAAGTCACTAGCTATTGAAGTAGATAATCATGTACTGATTGAAAGTGAGACGTATGATGCGACACGCATCGTGTGTAAAGCGATTTGTCAAAATAAAAATTTATTACCGTATGCCAATGATGCGTTATTAATAGAAGTTGAAGGACCGATTGAATTGATAGGTCCAAACTTAATTTCACTACTTGGCGGCGCGCGCGGGTTTTATATCAAAACGAAAGGTGAAAGTGGCGTTGGACGCATCACGATTTCATCTGAATCTTATCAAACCCAAAAGATTGAAGTGGAAGTTATAAAACAGTAGCTTAACAGCAACAACGTTAAACGACAAGAATGAAAAAGCGGTGTTTTCCAATTGGGAAACACCGCTTTTTTATTTATCTAACACAAGCTTATCTAAAGGATGTGATAGCTTTTCAATAATGGCAACCATTTCATCCGCACTTTCTTGCATGCCGTTTTTCACCCAAACCATTGCGACTTTACATAAGCCGCCACATAAATATTCCGTCAAATAAGGATTGATAATGGCGTGATCACCGTCATTTTCGTACAAATGTTTGAGTAGGAACGTTAAATATAAATTTAGGCGTTCACTGATTAAAGCTGTTAAATCATGAGCGATGATATTTTTAATTAATAATTCATTCTGTTTACATGATAAAAAGAACAAGGTGAGGCCAAAATGTTGATTGAAGTGTGGATTGCGTTCTACTTCGCTAATAAACTGATCAAAAAGCTCATCGAGGTACGTTGTGATAATATCTTCTTTTGATTGATAATTTCGGTAATAAGACATTCGAGATACCCCAGCTTTTTGTGAGATTTCGGTAATAGAAATTTGAGAAAAACTTTTCTCTTGCATTAATCGCATTAATGCGGTGAACATACTTTCCTTTGTAATGGCGTTTTGTGTTAAGAAATCTGTTTCTAGCATGACAATTCCCCCTAGACTGTAACAGTGACGAATTTTAGAAAATGACGTGAAATATATTACCTTATAGCCAGTAAACAGATGAACTGACAAGTCAATGTCTTTCAATAGTGAGGTGAGAATGTTATCAAAATCAAGAGACTAAAACACTGCACTACTGATCGTATAATGTATTATATTTAAAACGGAAGAACGTTATGCTATCAAATGGGGTAGGTAAAAGTCGAGATAATGTAAGACTAACGAAATCATCATGTGTAATGAATCAAGTCATCTGTTTGTTAAAGAGGAGTGAGGTTATGTGGAAAAATGAGCTGAAATCATTAGTAAAAAACAAGGTTTTATTCATTAGTGTCATCGTCATTGCGTGTATCCCAACCCTATATTCTGCTGTCTTTTTAGGTTCAATTTGGGATCCGTATAGTAAAACCGAATATTTACGTATTGCGGTCGTGAATGAAGATGTCAAAACCCAATTTCAAAACAAAACGTTAGAGATTGGAAATGAATTAATCGATAATCTAAAAGAAAATAACTCATTTAAATGGGAGTTTGTTGATGAAGCGGTTGCGAGCGAGGGCTTACAATCTGGAAAATACTATATGATTATTAAAATACCAGAAAACTTCTCAGAAAATGCGACAACGGTATTAGATGAAACACCTAAACAATTAGAACTTACGTATGAGACGAACCCGGGGCATAACATGTTGGGTGATCTCATTATGAAATCGGGGGCAACCCAAATCAATGAAAACATTCGCAAGCAAGTGACAAAAGAATACCTAACAACGATCGCATCCCAATTAAGTGACATTGGTGATTCATTAAATGAAGGTAGTGAAGGGGCTACGGCATTATTAGAAGGAAGTGAACAACTGCTAAGTGGTAACCAAGAGCTCAGCTCAAATCTTGAAACACTTGTGAGCAGCACGCTAGTATTTAAAGATGGGATGAATCAACTAAGTGAGGGTGTTTCAACGTATTTAGATGGGGTAGGCACATTAAATAGTGGATTAAGTGATTTAAATAAAGGAAGCAGTACGTTATTAAATAATGTAAAACCACTTCAAGACGGAATCACACAATTAAATGAAGGGGCTAGTTCATTAGTGAGTGGCCTTCAAACATACACGGATGGCGTTTCATCTTTAAATAAGGGGACTGAATTACTAGCACAAAAAAATGAAACGTTAACCTTAGGGATGAAATCTTTATATGATGGATTAGTCAATTTTCAAGATGAGTTCACGAGTTTACCAGAAGGGATGCAGCAATTATTAGTGGGTTCAAATGAGATTCAATCAAAAACGAGTCAACTAAAAAATGCCATCGTACAATTAAACGGTGGAACAAACGAGCTTGTATCAGGAGTTGAAAAATTAAGTGAAAGTCTACCGAGTGATGAACAACTTCAAACGGTTGCGAATTTAATTAATCCAGAAGTGTTTAATACATTAACAGCAGAGCAACAAGCTTCTGTGTTAAATCAGGTCGCTCAGATGGTGAACGGATACACTCAATTAAAGGAGAGTGTAGACGAGAAGTTATTACCAGGCGCTACACAGGTCAATAATGGTCTCACTGAATTAAGTGAACAAGTACCCATTCTCGTGCAAGGTCTAAATCAACTTGCAGCGGGACTGACGAGCCTCTCAGAGAAGTTGCCGCTAGTAACAAAGGGTTTGACTGAATTAGTAAATGGTAGTCAAACGTTATATCAAGGATTATTAGCTTATACAAAAGGAGTAACGGATTTAAACGATGGTTCCGTAAAACTATCAGCATATTCAACTGCGTTGATGACGGGGGCCAAAAATTTAGAAAATGGCATTTCATCTTTACTTAGCAAAGTGCCGGCACTCATTGCTGGTGTGACACAATTAAATGACGGAGCCTTGCAATTATGGACTGGAAGTCAAACACTTGTAGCTAAAGGTGTTGATTTAAGTAATGGAATGCAGTCTTTAGTGAGCGGGTCGAGTCAATTACAAGATGGTTCTGTCTTGTTGCAAGACGGTTCAAAGCAATTGGGAATTGGTTTATCTAGTTTAACGGTAGGAACTAAAGAGCTCGCTACACAATTAGGAAACGGAGCAGATGATATTCAAGGATTAAATCTTAAAGACGTGAATCTTTCAATGATGGCAACGCCTACGATACTGCTTCATCAAGAAGATACGACTGTTTCAAACTATGGGAATGCCTTGGCACCTTATTTCTTATCCTTATCTTTATATGTCGGGGCGCTTGTATTCGCTGTTATTTATCCCATCAGCCGATGTGTTGAAGTGCCTAAATCAGCAAGTAAATGGTGGTTTAGCAAGTTTGTCGTTATAGTTGGACAAGCAGTATTACAGTGTGTTGTAATAAGTGCGATTATGTTCGGTATGATGCATTTTGAAATTTCTACACTATGGGAAATATTGTTAGTCACATTTGTAACGTCTTTGACATACTTGTTTATGACGACTTTGCTTGCGAGTGCCTTTGGAAATCCTGGTCGTTTTATTGCCATGGTGATACTTGTTTTACAAATCGGAAGTGCAGGTGGTACGTTCCCAATTGAATTAACAAATGGGTTTTATCAATTCTTAAATCCACTCTTACCGATGTCTTATTCGATTAATGGGTTAAGAGAAGGTATGTTTGGCGCAATGGGAGGTGCCAACTACACCTTCAATATCATGCTATTATTATGTTTTTTAGTAGGATCAATGTCTTTACTATACGTTGTATTTAAAGTGAAATATCTAAAACAAAACTTTGAGCTAGAATTACATTAACATAGTTAACTGCACACTAATAAAAAAATGTTGCGAAATAAAATAGCTAATGTCATTCAGATAAGGTGTTGAGGTTCTCAAAAGTCATTTACCAATCAGATATTTTTGGTAATGACTTTTTCTTTTATCATAGAATCTTGAATACCTCATTTTAATGCCCACTTCTAATGTGGATGGGGATTGTGTCTTTTAAAGTGATTCGTTCTTAAAGGATACTTTGTGGTTAAATGATAATCATCCGTAGCTTGCTTAACTGAAGTTATTTTAGATAAGATGTCACTATTAGCGTTTTTTTACCAAGGAATTGTCCTAAAAAGATGTGCCTTCGTTTGTACATCTCAATGGATTACTATTTTCACTGTCAGTCCTAAACTAAATAACAGTGTCTTTTATACGATCAAAGACGACAACTATACCCCAAAAAACTAAAGAGAAATATGTCTCATATATTTACTCAATCTAGATTAAGGTGATTTTTAATCTACTGAAGTGCTACGTTTATATGATGTATGTAAGTGAATGGTTATGGAGATAATAGGTGTAATCTTTCTTGAAGCGCTACTGAAATTTCTTCCGGCAATTGTCTGACCTTGATATCTCACCCGAAGAAAAGTAACCAATGGGTTGTTTTACTCAATTCATCATGATTTTTTACGTTGATAAACGTCATTACAATGACCGTGTTTCGTAAGGATTCGTATGTGAAATTGAAACTTTTATGGGATGGTATTTTTTGAACTGTGCTATTGCTGTTGAACCTAGTTCAAGAACAATGTTGATTGCTTCTTTCTATTTAATCTTTCGTTAGTCTCGCATGGTTAAAGATTACAAAGATGAGCCACAGGAAAAGTATTCGTTTTTCTTCCTTAAGGTCAAAAACTTTAATAAACTAAAGACCAATTTCATGATAAAGGTGTAGAAGATAAATTGAAAAAGACATTACACCCTTTTGCTCTTCAATGGAAATCAATAAATATCTATCAAAAAGAAAAATTTGAATGAGTTTTTCAGTATAGTATGAAGAAAAAAATATGCCTATGTTGGCGGACCAAATGCAGTCTTACATATGGAGCATCATAATGACTTAGTTATCGATGAAATGTGGATTCCAGTTGTTAGGGTATAAAAAAAGTGAGGTGTAATGAAAAATGAGTCATAAAAAAGTGTTGTCACCAGAACAATGTGAAGAACTAATTGAAATATTGAAAGCACGATTTAAGAAAAATACAAATTACCATGAAGGCCTTAAATGGGAACCTATAAATATAAAACTAGGAATAAATAGTGAGAAACTTTGGTCACTTAACGAAATGGAAGTAACCGGAGGTGAACCAGATGTTGTTGGTTATGACGAAACGACGGATGAATATATTTTTTATGATTGTTGTGTGGAAAGTCCTAAAGGTCGAAGAAGTGTATGTTACGATCATGAAGCACTGGAGTCAAGGAAAAAAAATAAACCGCAAAATAGCGCACTTAATATGGCGGAGTCCATGGGGATTGAAATTTTAACGGAAGAACAATACCGCGAACTTCAAAAACTGGGTGATTTCGATACCAAGACTTCGAGCTGGTTGAAAACAACGCCTAATATTAGAAAACTAGGTGGAGCTATCTTTGGTGATTGCCGCTACGACCATGTATTTGTGTACCATAATGGTGCAGACTCATACTATTCGGCAAGGGGATTCCGCGGTTCACTAAGAATATAAATTTTACACAATCAACGAAGTGCGGTTCGTTGATTTTTAAGAAATTGTTAAAATAGAATGGTTAACGAGGGATTTTAATCGCCTCCTTTTTTATGTGATAAAGTATAGATGATTAGATGCTTAAATCCGTTGTTAGATTAGTAAAGGCCAATGTGACACAAATGGGTGATCAGCATGATGTCAGTATGTTAGGGCCTTGAAGGATGAGGAAGTCACTTACTAAAATGAATCTAGTCGTCAATGATTTTTCTTTGCCTCTAAATTTTCAAGTAAACAAATATTAAGTCGTTTTAGCACAAGTTCCCTATCTTTTTTCTCAAGTGTTTTTTACAAGAGAATAAAAATGCGCGATTTTTAGATAACGCAATGGACAGGATATTTTCTATAGGGATAACAAACTAGATGACGTTGCTTTCAACATTAGTATTTCTAAGGGATAATAAAATCGTCTAATCAGAAGACGACATGATATTTTTTAATTAAGATAAAGGAGGATAAAAATAGGGTGGGAGTAGTTGAAGTGTGATGCTGTAGATTTCAATAATAACTTGTGCATTTGTTGATGGCGAAACACTTATGACAAAGTAAAACCAATTGGGTCCTGAAAATGAGTAGTCTAGCAAGATTGTAAGAAGACACAAAAGCAAGTTAGTAAATAGAAAGAAAATAAAGAAGTAGTGACTCGAAAGATTTTACGGAAAATGAATAGTGCAAACGTTCTACTAGACAGTTCGATTAAATTAGTGAAAGAATTTACAAAACGATATATAATGTCATAAACACTACTTTAAATAAATATATTGTAGAGAAAGAGAGAATTAGGCGATAACTGATTTAGGGGGGAATTGGATTGAAGTTAGAACAAGAGAGATTTAGTTTAACAAACAATAGTATGGCACCTAACTCTACGATTGATAAAAGTAAAGTGAAAGACTTAAAGAGATTGTGGGGAATAGAAACCGATTCGTTTGTATCAAGTGATCCAATCATTAATAAGGACCACGTCTATTTTACAGATTGGGAAGGAAATGCCTATTGTGCGGAGAAGAAAAGTGGAAAAATCTCTTGGAAAATTAAAGTATACACACCTCCGAGCGCAAAGACATGTGGAATCGATAAGTTGCCGCTACCTAAAAAGTTAAAACCGGAGTTTTTGAGTCAAATAGATGATATATGTTTGCCCTACTTTTGGAATGGATTAGCCGGAACAGGTGTTATCTATCGTGGGATTTGGTATGTTGCAAGCATTGGAGGAAAGCGGGGATTTCCTTTATATAACGCGGCTCCAGGGCGATTATATGCCATTCACTTAGAAGCTCAAAAAGTGATATGGGATGTCGAGTTAACTCGTTATCGCTTTGGTGGCGGATTGGCAAAGTTATTAACTCATGAGGGGATTATTTATGTAGGTATAAGTGGTGTGGATGAATGTATCGCAAGCATTTATCAACAAATGAATATGCAATATAAAGCTGACACCGTAGGTGGTGTCATTGCGATTGATGCCATGACGGGGCGTAAAATTTGGGAGCGTCAAACAATCGGTTTAATTGAGGGGGATAACGAAAAGGCAAAAGGAGCAGGTGTCTGGTGTTCATTTGCACTTTGTCCAAAGTTAAATTTATTGTATTTTGGAACGGGCAATAATTATGGAGAACCACCGAGTAAAAGTTCAGATGCTTTAGTTGCATTGGATTGTAAAACGGGAAAACTAAAATGGCAAAAACAAGTGATAAAAGGTGACACGTGGATGCCGGGTGATAGTGTTCATCCAGATGATGATTTTGGAGCAGGCCCACAATTATTTACAGTTACTCAAAAAGATAAAGAAACTCTGGCAATTGGTATTGGAAATAAAGACGGTTATTACTATGTGTTTAATCGAGAAAATGGCAATTTGTTATGGAGTACTAAAGTATTTAGCGGAGATGAATCCGGATCGGGTATTCGAGGTAACGCAGCCGTTAGCAATGGACGCATATACGTGTGGAGTAACAATGGTTGGGATGAAGAAGAATCAAAAGACTCGCCACATTTTAACATAACTGTTGCTTGTTTAGATGCAAATTCAGGAGAAGTCATATGGTCACGCATTCAAAATAGTGCAGCCGCTATTGGGGCAGGCTTACTATGCCAAGATGTCTTTTTTGTTGGTGACATTTCAGGGAATATTTTTTGCTACGATACAGAAACAGGTTTTGTTATACGAAAGTTCTCCATTTATAACGGCTCTATTTCTTCGAGTCTTGTTGGAGATGAGGGTACTATTTATGTGGGGCTAGGGATGCCAAAACTTTTCGGCGGTCTACCGGTTAAAGGGGTTTATGCCTATGGATTATCAACATAAAAAAATCTCACGTTTTTTGTGAGATTTTTTTATGCTTTAGGAATGACTGGTAGTACCCGTTTATAAATAATATCGCATAAATACTGAAAGATTAAGCAATAAACCAAACAAAATATAAGTAATGGAACTTGTGTTACAAGGTTAAGTTGAAGAGAAAAACCAAATAACAAAACACCAGTGATATAGGGGACTAGATTAAGGGAGAGAAATAAGATGAGACCAGATAACAGGAAAATTAATTTTGTAGCATTGAAATAAAAACGGGCAACCCCTAAACTTAGTCCAACAACTCCATTCGTAAATATAAAGATCAAACTTTCATGCGGACTAATAAATGAAATCAATAAGATTGTAAGTAGATAACAAATAATCCCTAAACTTGTTTTAAGCCTAGCAGCGAGAAAAATGGGGAACGTTGAGAAGATAGTAAAGAAAATAAAAGCTTCTGACAGTAAGGCTGGAATACATTGAAAAATAGTAGCGATAACTGTAAGTAGTGCACCGAGCACAAGGAATTTCGTGTTCATAGCAGACCTCCTTAAAATAGGCTAATATATCATATGTTAAGGAGTAATATTTGTACCGTACGAAATAGATTCAATTATTTATGCATGAGGCGTGTTTGAATCTTCAAGCTCTGCGCAATGATATGACAATAATCTCTATTTTAAGTCAAAAAAACTTTAAAACACATTTGGAAGCGCACACCAATATCGAATAGTAAAAGACATGCGTTTTCATAGTGCAACATTGAATATTTTTTCACAATTATATTGTGCAACAATTCACAACATGCTATAATCAAACCATAGAGGAGAATAAAATGTAGAGGAGCAATCAAAATGAAAACAGAACGCGAATTAATTAATTATATTAAACAATGTCCAACAATGGTTAAAATAAAAGGTGATCGTCAGACTATCACACTTGAAGTAGAAGGTGTCGTTGTAAAATTCCCAGTCATTAATCACATTTATACACGCTTTATCTGTTCTTTATCAGATGCAGAAATTTTATCTAAGGGTAGTTTAGAAGTTTTAAGTTTAGAGGGCTTAAAAGAATTAGCACAAGCAGCAGTAAATCGCCCATCATCAAGTTATGATTTAATGTTTCAATAATGACTATTAAAATCCTCATTTATTAGGGTGGTTACTTTTTATAACACCCGTAAAAAATGAGGGTTTTTTTAATGCAAATGATTTGATAGCAAATTCATGACGTGCTATGATGGTGTTAAATTAAATATATTCATCAACTGGAGGAATCAAAATGGAAACTGTTAAAAATCAAGTGTTAACGTACTTACAATCAACTGAAGAAGCCTATAAAGCAGGAGAAATTGCCACAAACTTAGGATTAGAAAAAGCAGACGTAGATAAAGCCATTAAAAAATTAAAGGCAGAAGATTTAATTATTTCACCTAAACGTTGTTATTATGCAAAGAAATAAAGGCATCAATAACCAATACACAACTAAACGTGTTGCAAGAGTAAAGTTGGAAAGATAACTATAATAAAAAAACTATAGCAGGTATCCCCGTGTGGGAATGCCTGTTTTTTAATTTATGCAAGGAAATGAAAATATATTGCGGAGCTATAGAGGTTAGTTTGGGTCAAAGGTGATGTTTTCTTTTTATGAATAGGCAATAGATTCACAAGTGTGTTTTTACAACATACGATAGAGTGAAGTGTATTTATAATAAATTAAAGCAGGTGGGGGAAATGTTAGCTGAGGTAAAAATGTACCTTGAAATGTTTAAATATATTGAGGTTAAAAATATAAAAACGGTTCTTCAAGTTGGAAATAAGGACAAGATTTTTGGATCACTATTACGACTAGCACTAGATAAACAGTTATATGATGTTTCTTATTATTTATTATTATTAGACGGTGATGATATTAATGACATTCCACAAGGCTTATATGAAAAAATATATACGCTAGATACAATAGGAAAAAATACATTTGATTTATCGGTTATACCTCAAGCATTAGATTTTTTGGACCAACAACAGGGAAGTGCTTTGGTTAAACTAATACATAAGCATACATTACAACAGGTATTTATAATGACAACAGATAGCTATTTACAACAGCGATTTAATTGGACGATTGTTGATTTTCAAAGTTATGAGGTGTTTTATTACTACTTTGATTGTGAGGGGAAAAGTAAGAATATTTTTAAATTATATCCAACTAAAAACGTGTCTGAAATTTCTTTACAAATTCAACTTAACCCCATACCGACCCGTTTGCACATCGGTTTTGTTGTTCCGGATAAGAATCTTACCGGTGGGTTGAAAATGTTTTACGAACAAATGAAATATCTTCAAAAACGAGATCATAAAATCACGGTTATATTAAGAGGAACTGAAGAAAAAGCAACACCAGATTGGGTCGAAAATTTTAAACCCGATCATGATATTGTGATTTCAAATGCAGAGACGTATCTAAAGTATTTAACGCATTGTGATGTTATTTTTGCAGGTTTTTTTAGTCAATTAGGTGAATTAGAGAATTGTGACATTCCAGTCATGTATTGGGAACAAGGATCTGAGAGTATTTACGGAGACATATATTTAGATTATAAAAACGAATCAACTTATCGACAATATTTAACTGATATGTACAGTAAAAATATTTATTTAGCTTCAGACTCAACGTTTGTTCACGATATCTTAAAAGCAAAGTATAATCGCGAGTCATATATCTTACCCAATCTAATTGATACAACTTTTTATTATCCAGATCAAGCGAGTGAAAAGAATCGAAATCAATTAACTATTTTGCTTGTTGGAAATCCTCACCTAAGATTTAAAGGATTTGGAAAAGCTTTAACGGCCTTACGTCAACTTTGGTTAGAGGGCCAACGGTTTAAAGTAAAGTGGGCTTGTCAAGTTGAACCCATCATTTCAAGTGAATTACCGTTTGAGATTGAATACTATATTAATATCTCACAAAGTGAATTGTCACAAGTATACAGAGAGTCAGACATTTTGTTGAGTTGTTCCATTTATGAGGGGTGTCCGATGCCGCCACTTGAAGCAATGGCTTCAGGTGTTGCTATTGTAGCAACGGATTGTGGTGGTATAAATCAATATGCGAAACATGAGTACAATGCCCTTATTTCATCTAATAGAACTATTGAAGAAATAACAAACTATGTTAGACAACTGCTTAATAATGATAACTTGCGAAATAAACTAATTGAAAATGGATTAGCAACAGCACGTGATTTAAATTATGAAACGGGAATCGAACGTTTAGAAGAAATATTGCAATCTATTGTAAATGCCCATCAGTTGGAGTGGAAAAAAGAAAGCCTAAATAAGAAAACTAAGATTTTATTTGTTATCGGAACTCTTGGAGGTGGTGGGGCTGAAAAGGTCTTAGTCAACCTCGTAAAATATCTCAACAAAGAATTATTTGATATTACAGTTCTAACTATGATTGATTTGGGCATTTATATTGATGCAATTAAGGAAGTAGTCAACTATCAAACGATTTATAAGACGGTCGCTTCTAGTCAAGAAGAATTATTAAATATTCAGAAAAGACATCAGTTTTTAAATACATTGACACCTGCAGCGTTTAGTGCAGAGGTTATTGATGAAGTATATGATGTTGAAGTGGCATTTTTAGAAGATTTATCAACTCGTATTGTCGCCAACTCCCCTAATAAATACTCGAAAAAAATAGCATGGGTTCATACCGATTTAATGACTGATAATTCAGTTGCAACATTATTTAATTCGGAAGAGGAACAAAAGGAATGTTATGAAAAGTTTGACCATATTGTGTGTGTATCAGAATCAGCAAAACAAGGGTTTGTTAAGCGTTTTAATGAGTTTGGTAAAGTTCAAGTATTGTATAATCCGATAGATGTTGACGACATAATGAAAAAGGCAAAACTGCCTTTAGAAACGGAAATAAGCAAAGATAAATTTATCATCATTTCAATAGGAAGACTTGTCCCTCAAAAAGGATATGAACGTCTATTAAGAATTCATAAACGATTAATGGCAGAAGGTTATGATTATGAATTAGTTATATTAGGAGATGGACCGCTTAAAGAAACGCTTAATCAGTATATTGTTGATCATGAGCTAGGTGACAGTACTAGATTATTAGGGTTCAAAGATAATCCGTATGTCTATTTAAGTCACAGCGACTTGTTTGTTTGTAGTTCATATGTTGAAGGCTATTCACTCGTTGTAGCAGAAGCCCTAATGTTAGGCGTACCTGTTATTAGTACTTTATGTGCAGGACCAGATGAACTGTTAGAACAGGGTAATTATGGTATGTTAGTTGAGAATAATGAACAAGCTTTATATGAGGGGATAAAATTACTACTTAGTCATGTGATAAAGTTTGAACACTATAAAAAGCAAGCCGTTATAAGAGGAAAACAATTTAATCTAAAGCAATCAATCATTAAAATGGCTGGATTATTTAAAGATAGCGTGCCGCTTAATCAACAAGAGAAATTATTTTATCATCAGGGGAAAAAAGAGGTGAAAGTAACTGTTTTTACCCCAACTTATAATAGAGGCTATTGCTTAGAAACGTTATATAAATCTTTACAAAATCAAACAAGCCATGACTTTGAATGGTTAGTAATTGATGATGGATCGACAGATAAAACACATGACCTATTTGAACAATGGATGCAAGAAGACAATGCATTTGTGATGACGTATGTTAAAGTAAAAAATGGGGGTAAACATCGTGCAATAAATAAGGGGACAGAGCTTGCAAAAGGAGAGTTGTTTTTTATTGTCGATTCGGATGATTATTTAGTCGATAATAGTATTGAACGTATTATTTATTGGGAATCGACAATTCTTGAAAAAGAAAAGTTTGCTGGAGTTTCTGGTAATAGAGGTTTCACGAATGAGATAATTATTGGAGACACGTTTGAGGGGGATTTTATAGATGCAACTTCTTTAGAAAGAGACACCTTAAATATTAAAGGGGATAAGGCTGAGGTCTTTTATACTCGGTTATTAAAACAGTATAAATTCCCAGAAATTGAAGGAGAAAATTTTATTACAGAAGCTGTTGTGTGGTTTCAAATCGCCTTTGATGGCTATAAAATCAGATGGTTTAATGAAATTACATATATTTGCGAGTATCTAGAAGATGGGTTAACTCATCATGCAATAGAAGTCGCTATGAAAAATCCAAAAGGGTATCAACTCGCTAATGAGTTATTTCAGAAGTTTTACAACGAAGAACATACAGTGAAAAAATAGAAAAAAGTAGTGTTTAAACCGGTGAAAATTGATTAAGCAGTCTAGGAGTTAACCTAAAAAGTCTGAAAAAATTCAGACTTTTTTCTTTTTCCACACCAAAATCAGATGGCTTGGTATACCTTAGTTGAGACCGTGCAAGAGCTCACACGAACTCAACATCAAATTTCAAGGAGGATGTAAAATGAACGAAAACTTAGTACGTCGTGATTTACAAATTAAATTTGCAGTATTAGATGATGAAGGGAATTTAAAAACGAAAACAAAAACGTTAAAAAATGTTCGATTTGATGCAGTTAATGCGAATTTAGCAGCCTATGCCTCAAAATATGCGTCACTTGTTGACTACATGCATAGCGAAACGCTAGTAGCAGATTTCATACAATTAGTCGCTGAATAAAAAAAAATTAGGAGGAGTCACAATGAACGATACGAAAACATCATTAGTTTGTAAATTTAAAGATTCAAATGGGAAAACAAGAAATGTCACAATC
>DNGE01000028.1:13672-15184 GCA_003486705.1 Bacillota bacterium | reverse complement strand
ACAAGAAATGTCACAATCGATTCGCCAGTCGAGCCAACGAATGCTGCTATGATTGCAGATTTTATGGAAACAGCAATTGCTACGGATATTTTCTATGTAGATAGTGCGGATGAGCTGGTCAAACTAGAAAGTATTGTTGCAGCACAATTGTGTAAAACTGATGTTGAAACAATCAATTTTTAACAAATGGTAAAAAAAAGTCTGGGGCGGATGAACCGCCTCAGACTTTTTTGCGTTATTTGATTTTTTGAATGTCACAACGAGGTAAAAGGGCTTCATAGTCATTTTTAATGACATGTGCCGTTTCAAATGTCATCGCATTAGCACTCGATAAGGCAATTGCCTTTTTTAACATGACATCAGGTGTGTCCCTTTCAACAAAAGATTCACACATAGAAGCGACCATTGTATCACCGCAACCGAGTGTGCTTTTAACATCAACCTCAGGCGCTGAGCCTTGATAAACACCATCTCGACACACAAGCATTGCGCCATCTTTTCCAAGTGATATGAGCACATACTCAATTCCGCTTGCAACAAGCTCTTGCGCATACGTAATAATTTCCTCGTTTGTAGCAGAAGCAACACCCATTAATTCAAGCATTTCTGTTTTATTCGGTTTAATTAGGTTTGGTTTTAAACCGATCGCAACCTTTAATAATTTTCCTGACGCATCAACAACCACATTTTTACAGTTAGCTTGCGCTAATTTTACGACGGTTGAAAAGTACTCTTCATCAACACCACGCGGCGCACTTCCGCAAATCGCTACCACAGAACTGTTTTTTGAAAGCTTTTCTACAACAGCTAGTAGTGCTTCGCACTCTGTTTTTGTCACCTGTGGTCCTTTTTCTAATAATTCGGTTCGTTGCCCATTATGGTCAAATAACTGAATGTTAGTTCTTGTTGTATCTGCTATCTCAACAAAGCAATCTACAATATTTTCTTCAGCAAAACAATGTTTAAATATGGGCGCCGTAATACCACCTAAAAAACCAGTAGCTGTTACAGGGATATCAAAATCCCTTAATACTTTTGCAACATCAATGCCTTTACCGGCAGCGGTTGCGCTTAAGATTTCGGTTCGGTTGGCCTCACCTATCACGATGTCTTCAATTTTCATCAATTTGTCTAACGCGGGATTTAAAGTAACGGTTGTAATCATAAACAACACCTCCATTAAATTTAGTATATTCTATTTTAGACTAAAACATTCTAAAACAACTAGAGAGAAAAAGTTTTAGATAAGAAATTAGGGGAGATGGATAGGCTAAATTCCCACTGCAATTTACGCTAATGATTATTTAAAATGAAAGAGGATTTTTGAAAAAATAAAAGACCGATGATTTTAAGTATATTTTTTTCTAACTATTCTTTACTTTTTGACCATTCAAGTCCTATGGTAGATTAAAACTAATTCAGAATATCATATACACTTTTTTTGGAGAGATAACACTATTTAAAAACAAAATGTTTAATTATATTAACCTTTTTCTTGTTAAAGTATTGCGT
>DNGE01000028.1:12238-13495 GCA_003486705.1 Bacillota bacterium | reverse complement strand
ATATTAACCTTTTTATTGTTAAAGTGTTGATTAATTGGTAAAAATATCTTATTATAACTATGGTTAATGAATGGATAGTTGAAAATTTTGTGTTTTAGACAGTATTTAACTATAATATAATAAATTGTAAAATATATAATAGTTTAATAATAATAAACAATAGACAGTATTTATTATCCATTCAAAATTAGAATATTTATCTAAAAGGCGGGGAAAAAATGAAGCGAATGACAACTTTATTTCTTTTTATGGTTATCTTTTTTGTATCTGGTTGCCAAGCAATAGATGACTTAAATCAAACCACAGATCCATCAATAGAAAAATTAAAACCAGAGTTTATTGAAGGTGAGGATTATGATGAATATGGGGGTGCTGATGCATACGATTTTAGCGGTGACAACGCAAGTTCACGATATTATGTGAATCCTGATTTTTACCGATTAGCCTCAGATAATGAATTAACCATTATTGAATCATTCCAAACGATGCAGCAAACAACAGAATGGTCTTGTGGTCCTGCAGCTGCCTTAATGACACTATGGCATTTTGGTAAAACAGATTTAACTGAGATGGATATTGCAAAAGTAATGACATCATCAGTAGATGAAAATGTCGATGGAGCTGAACCAGGAAGCGCAGATAATTTCTATGAATACGGAACAAACGTAGGTGAAATGGTCAAGTTTTTTGAAGCACTTGATGGCTTCAAAGTGGTTGAAACAAGTTATATTGAAAATTATTCAGATACAGATTTAGTTAAAGAAACAGATGGATTGACACCTGCTGATGTCGATAACTTATATCCGACGTTTTCATCATCATCGCTATATGCATCTGAAAATAGTGATGAAACTGAAAACTGGGTAGAGGATGCCAAAGATTCATATTTTGTTAATTGGTTAACAACGCATTTAAAAGCAGGCCGCCCAATTATGGTTGAGTGGGGCGATTGGGATGGACATTGGGTGACAATTATCGGATATGATAACAATGGAACACCGAGTATTGGCGATGATATTCTTATTTTCGCAGATTCATATGATACATCAGATCATTGGCAAGATGGGTATTCAATTGCGTCATTAGAACGTTTCTTCTATATGTGGAAAGATCGTAATGTAGCGCCAAAACCGTATCAATTACAACCATACTTAGTTATTGATATTGAACAATAAGGCAAGTGAAAAAATAGCTTTGAACCAATAGGATTCATAATAAATGCTATCGGTAAAAGAACGTATCAGAGATAGTGTGAGA
>DNGE01000028.1:5335-12009 GCA_003486705.1 Bacillota bacterium | reverse complement strand
CCTGCTTTTTTAGAGGTGGCCTTTCTTATGTGAATAAACTAAATATAAGCGACTTATATGGACAAAAGATTTGTTCAAGCTAACAATAGCGGGTATAATATTAAGGAGTTTATAAAAATAGTGGCTAAATAAACGCTTCACCCTATCAAGATGATAGGGTCCTCTGCAGTGAAAAAAATTAAGAAGTGTCGTTTCAAAAAATTCAGATGCCGATTGCTTTTTAAAAATGGTACGGATAAGAAGGATTATCTTTTTAATATCCAAAGCATTTAAGCGGTAAAGTTCGTAAAGAATAGGATTAATCCAGTCGCATCTAATGTGCTTAAACATACAACGATGGGGATGAAATGGTTTAACCTATACAAGTTATGCCTAAACTCGTCGGGTGTTTTTTATGTTTGCAATAAAATTAAGCATCGTAATTATGCAAAAATGTTTACTCAAGAACAGTGGATAAAGGAGTTTTCGAAATGAAAAAAGTTGTTTTACCTAATTATGAACGAAGTACGTTAAATAATATGGCATCAGTGATGAAACATTACGGTGTCGATACGATTTATAATAGTTTGCCTGAAGTAGATGCCGCACTAAAAAAGAACTATAAAAATATCGTGTTTATGGTGTGTGACGGGTTGGGTCTAGATATGTTAAATAAAAACTTAGCAACCAGTGAATTCTTGCATCAACATCTTGCAACTCATGTAACAACTGTTTTTCCATCAACGACAACAGCAGCTATGACCGCTTACTATGCTGGAATCTCACCAAATGAGCATGGGTGGCTCGGATGGTCATTATACTTTAAAGAATACGGACGTTGTATCGATACTTTTTTAAACACAGATAGCTATACGGGAGAGGCCATCTTAGGTGAATCAGCAGCGGATTCTTTAATGCCTTATGATCATGTATTAGATAAAATTGAGGTTGCAACACATAATAAAGTGACAACTTATATGATTCAACCACATTATTTAACTCATCGTGGTAAAGGGGCATGTTTTGGATATGAATCTGAGGCACAAATGTGTGATAAAATCACAGAATTATGCGCCGATGAGAATCATAATTTTATCTTTGTTTACGATATCAACCCAGATAAAATAATGCACCCGACAGGTTGCTATTCACCAGAAACAAAGGAAGCATTGAAAAAAATAAATGACTACATTAAAAAAATAGCAGACGCTGTTGAAGATACACTAATTATTGTCTCAGCAGATCACGGCTTACTAAATATAAAAGAGACGCTAGCACTTAATGAATATCCAGATATTGATGAGTGTTTCTACATGCCACCATGTGTTGAGAAACGTGCTGTGTCATGCTTTGTAAAGCCAGAAATGCGCGACGTCTTTAAGGACCGTTTTGAGAAACACTTTGGTGAACAATTTATTCTGTTTACACGCGAAGAAGTATTTGAAAAACAATTACTAGGCTATGGAACCCCACATCCAAAAACAAAAGATTTTATCGGTGATTTCTTAGCCTGTGCCATCGGTGACATTATGCTTGATTACGTCCCGAAAACAGCTAACAAAAAACTAGAGCTAGCCGGCATGCACGCAGGCCTAACTTTTGAAGAAATGGTTGTACCAGTCATTATGGTCGACAAGAAATAATACGGAGCAGGTAAGTCGTCGTGGCTTACCTGCTTTTGTTAGTTCCACTCAGGGTTATACCCTGTTAGTGGAACTATACGCCGGCGAAGCAATTCGGCGTCCTCCGTGAAATTCCCGATAGCTAAGCAGACTCTATCACCTTGCAATTCCTCGCTAGGATAATAAGCAAGTGATTTGACATACTAAGAACAAAGTGATAATATTTGTATGTACAAATAAGGGAGTGATATGATGCCTGAGTGCATGTTTAGTAGTTGTTTGTATTTTTCAACGAATCGTTTAACAAGAGCGATGAATAAGTTAGCAGAAGAAGAATTTAGTAAAGCAGGGGTTGCCCCAACGTATGCTTTTTTATTAATACTCGTGCATCAACAGCCAGGAATCACGCCATCAGAACTGGCTGAAAATTTACATATGGCACCGTCAACGATAACACGATTTGTTGATAAACTAATCGTTAAGAATTTAGTGACGAAACAAAGTGAAGGTAAAAATTCATATATTTATCTAACTGATAAAGGTAAAGATATACAAGAGCAATTAAATGGTCACTGGAAAAACCTAAATGAAGCGTACTCGCAAATATTAGGTGAGGCATGGGGATATGAACTGACTAGTAATATCTCAAAAGCGGCACGATCAATTGAAACTAAAATAAAATAAATATAAATTCTATGGCACCCATAGAATTTATATTTTAACTTATAGTTGTATGTACAAACAAAAATGGATATATTTATATGAAATAAAATTTTAAAGATGAAACATACTAATGACAACATAGCGGTTTAATCAATGAAAAAGGAGGACATTTAATGATTACGATTTATACGTCACCAAGTTGCACATCGTCACGGCGTGCAAAAAAATGGTTTGAGACTCACGACATGCCGTATCAAGAAATCAACATCAATCAAACGCCAATTACACGTAACATGTTAGTTCAGTTATTAGCGAAAACAGAAAACGGATTTGATGATATTTTATCAAAACGTTCAAATGTATATAAAGCTCATCATGACGACATTGAAGAGATGTCAATGAACCAATTAATCGATTTTATTATTGAAAATCCAACTGTTTTAAAACGTCCGATTATTGTAGATAAGACACGATTTATTGTTGGCTTTGATGAAGAAGAAATCAGAACATTTTTACCAAGAAAACACCGTGCAACAACGTTGCATCCTATGTTTAAATACGGTGAAGAATATAATTTTATTGTCTATAACACACCGGTATCACAACCACAATTAAATACAAGTATCGCGCCATGTTAAGGCTAACCTAAAAAAACAAAAACGACTCTGCTATGTGTGAGTCGTTTTTGTTTTGAACCACATTGTGCGTTGCCAATGACCTGAATTGTGTAGCCATTTTGTTACTTCATTGCCTGCACGTCTAGTGGGATACGTAAGGTATACGTTATGTCTTCTGTATTTATTGTTAGCAGCGGGATGATATAAGAGTCTGTATCTAATAATACATCATATCGAAAATTCTTATTAATTTCTAAGTATGGCGAGGTTAACTTCGGTTTGTCTAATAGATCATTATTATCGGTTAATGCATAATAACCAATATGTAAGTCATCCTTATGGAGCTGAATTGTTTTATTTTCAAGTCCCGTCGTGAAATGCAGTAAAACATTCTCGTCATCGAGATTCAGTTGTTGAATCACACTGGCGTAAACCTCATTTTTTAATGGGAAGGTAAAGATACCATGACTATCTTCTTTTGTCACAATACTACTTTCATGATAACAAAAGCCTATCCCAATTAAGATAAAAGGCGCAACAACAACACTAATTAAACGCAAATATAACTTGCTTAAGCGATACAACTTCACATGATTTAACTGTTTAAACAATAAAGCTAAAACAAGGGACAAACTATATACAATAAGCAACACTTTAACAATTAAAAGTAAAAGTGAAATATGTCTAAAGTAATTTAACAACATCCCTAAAAAAATATAGGCTAGCATGACAAATGTAATGTTAAAATCAGTACGACTAAAGTAGTTTGAGAATTTTCTTCGTTTCATCATCTGACCTCCTTATTTCATAATATTACCATAATAAACAATGTCAGGATACACTTCTCCTCTATTATTGGTTAATTGGCACTAACTCTAAACAGTCAAACAAAAAAAATCATCTCATTGTTTTTTTAACCACAAGATGATTTTTAAATATATCGCCGTTTAAAGTAAAAGATTATGTCTTAAACAAGCAGGCTATCGCCTGCTTTGCATCAAAATCCATTAGACCCCTGTAATTGCAATATCTTTTAACTTAATTAGTTTAGGACCATAAAATTCATTATCCTGTTGAAGCTCTGAAGAAAGAGCAAGATCATGTTGACAGTCACGCACGTTACCTGAAATCGACCCACCTGTTACCGGAAGTGTTGTTTTACCATCATGGTAATAACCTAAACGAATTTCACCACCGAAATTTCCGGTGAATGGATCCATTGAAAAGTCGGAGAAGGCCACGACTTCAAGATGAGGTTCTTGTTTTAGCTCGGCTTCGCCGCGAGCCCCAGGTGCTACAACAACGTTGCGAATAGAGCCCGTTGGCTCAACGTTTAAATAAGCAGCGTAGCGGGTGTTTGCCACATAGTTGCAAAGCACGCCATTTTGAAGCACCGTCACGGGGTGCAAGATGTGCCCGTCCTCATCAAAGCGCGAAGACGCGGTTGAGTTGGCGAGGAACGGATTAAGGGTGATGGTGAGAACATCACCCGATACCGTGTCACCTTGCACGGCGTCGCCGATGCGCCAGTCAGAGAATTTTTGGTAGACGGCGCTAGCGGAGCATTTTGTCACATAGTGATTAATAAAGCGTGAAACTGAGCCGCCACTTAATATCACATTTGAACGTGATAATTTTGGGGTTGGGACTGCGCTAGCGCGGTCGCGGCATTGTAATAACATATCGTTAACTTGCTCAGAAATCCAAGCTGAATCTAAATCGGAGAAGTTAAGACAGCGGTAGAGTTCAATTTCTTCGATCTGTGCTTGCCACGTCGTAATAAATTCAATCATACCTTCGTATTTACGCTCTGTCACATCAACACCATTTGAATTGACAATACGTACATCAATTTGATTTAAGAAGATTTCACACGAATTAATGCCACCATCTTCATAAACATCGTTTAAATAGATGGCATCATAAAGTTCTTTCATCCAAAAGGCAAGCGGTTCACCACTAAATAAATTTAAGGTTGGGAGTTGGTATGAAATCGTTGGTTTGGGTAGGGGATAGGGTTCGTTTGCTACAAATGAAGCGGCAAATTTTGCAGTTTGAATGCTTTTATTAATTTCAGAATCGGACATGGTCGGATAGACATTTAGTGTGGCTGATCCTTTGAAAGTTTGGTCCTCATGCTCCAATGTTTGATAGAGTGTTACTTTATAATGGCGGACTACTTTACTACGATCCATGTCTAACTTTCGACCGACTAAGAACCACTCACAAGATTCTACGCATTTTTCGGTGATTTTATATTCTTCAATGTCGTTTTCTAGAAGTAAGTTTTTGATGCGATCTATCATTATCCTAACCTCGCTTTCGCTTTAATGTACGGTCCACCGTTAGCTGTTTTGACTAATTCTTTATAGCCTTTACCGCAAAATCCTGCGCCATCGAGTTCAACGGTTTCTGATACCATGGAAATGGATTTGAGTAAGTCTGGAACAAAGCCAGTCATGATCACAGGTGAGACCAGATGACCCGTTAGTTTCCCATCTTTAATTTCATGACCCATGGTCATAATGCATTGGATTCCCCAGTTTTTTGGATCTTCCATGCCACTCATCATCCCCTCAAGTAAGTAACCGTGTTTAACAGAGGCAATCATGTCGTCTAATGTATCCTGACCGCTTGCGAAGAAGGTGTTTGTCATACGCGCATAGGCTTTACGTTCAAAACTTTGTCTTTTTCCATTTCCTGTTGGTTGGGTTCCAAGTTTTAAGGCGGATAATAAGTCGGAAATCCCTGTGTTTAAAATGCCGTTTTCAATGACTAAGGTGTCACTTCCTAGTGTGCCTTCATCGTCAAATAAATAGGATGACACGTGTTGAGCGGCTGCTGCACCATCGTGCATCGATGTTTTTAAACTCGCGACTTCATGGCCTAAATATTCAGCTCCTTTGGCACGATTTTTAACGAACATGTCCATCTCAACCCCGTGACCAAAGGCTTCGTGTGCAATTAATCCTGAAATTTCAGGCGTACAAATAATCTCATACTCGCCAGGTAATACGGGCTTCGCATCTAATAATTGAATACTTTTATCGATGCAGTTTTGACATAAGGTTAATAAATCTGAAACGACTTCATAACCTTTTAAACCAGACGAACTTTCATGATAATATTTCATGACACCGTCTTTTTGAACCATTGAAATCACATGAGCATTTGAGATGACATAACTTTGCTCTAAGTCTTTGCTTGTACTCATATAAATTTTTGAAACAGTACTGTAATCATAAATAGCTCTGACATTGACAACAAGATCAGAGTAGCTCATTCCGAAATTTTTAACGGCACTTAAATCTTCAATCACAGTCTCAGCACTCACTGTACTCGGGTCAATCTCAACGGTTGCATAATAAGTCTTATCTAATTCTTCTTCGACCATAACAGGATACGTATTAGAGTCAACTTGCTCACATTCTTTACTCACTGAGGTCACGATTTGTTGAACAACAGCTTCTAAACGATCCTCGCTTAAGTCATTGAATGAAAATTCTGAATAATTAGTGCCGTTATGAACGCGTACGCAAAAACCACGTTCGCAAAGCATAGAGTCACTGACCTCAACCCCTGTACGTGACACCACATATTGATGACCAGACGTGTCTGTCCCAAGAACTGAGACATATGAATAATAAGCTGACAATTGCTTTATCAACTCACGTACCGTAGGCTTACTGTTTTGTAAAAACACAGACCCTTGTAGTTCCATAAGTTTTCCCCCTCCTAAAAAAATCATATTATTAGTTTATGAGGGTGGGGTTAGTGGGTATGATAGTCTTGT
>DNGE01000028.1:632-4944 GCA_003486705.1 Bacillota bacterium | reverse complement strand
CGCCATGTGTGTCTAGGGGGAAATAAAAAAGGCTCTGTTTGTCTAAATGGTTGATAAATACATTGTCAGAAACAGTCGGTTTTTAGCAACTCATTCTCTAAAACTTCGACAGGATTATGCATATGCAGGCTTACGGTTTTTGATGTCAACCTTTGTGGCTTTTGAATAACTTGCATGGATGTGCACATAGGCTTTTTGTTTCTTTTCAATTTCTAATTCGCTTTTAACAGTTTCTAGCCATTTAAAGTAATATAGATAATGTTCCAAATGTTTGGTAGCTACCCCCTTAAAAGGCTGCATAAATTGTTTTAGTTTTTGATGTAGCGCATTGATATGATTGATGTGATAAAGGTCTTGTTTGTGTTTACCTGGTTTAATTCTAATGTGTGTTAGTTCAAATTCTTTTGCTAGTAATTGATAGATTTTCGCACTGTCTGTACAAAGAATCGCTTGAGAATCAATCCCATCTTTAAAAAATGTTTTAACGGCTGTGTAGGTCGGTTTTCCACGACCAATTAACCCTAGCATAAGATTGCCGTTACGATCTAGTGCAGTCGCGACGGCAACTTGGTCCGATGAAATACCACGTTTCTTTTTAGGAGTGCTACGTACTGTTACTGTCTTATTTTTGTTTCGGCTTCCTTTTTCGTTAAATCTAAAGAAACACTCATCCGCTTCAATTAATCCGGAAACTTTCCCAACTTTTAAATGAGATTTAAGAGCTTCTAGGATCTTATGTCGCCAAATGAATGACGTGCACAAATTAAGTTCACAGATTTCAGCACATTTTCGTAGACTGTATCCTGCCACAAAACAATCTAAGTATTTTAACCAAACTTCAGCACCTTTTTTTGAGTAAGCAGAGGCAGTCTGTGTTTTTGTAGAAAATGATTTTTCACAGCTACGGCACAGATAGCGTTGGATGCCAGAACGAGTTCCATTTTTAACTACGTGTTGATTTTGACAAAAGGGACAAGCTAAAACACCCTCAACGTATCGTTGTTCTTTAATGTGATTAGAAAGCGTTTGAAAAGAAGACTCGAATACCTGAGATGAAAGTAGAACTAAAAGTTCAGAACGGTCTGAGTCAGATAAATTAGGAATCAAATCTAAGATGGCTTGTTTTGACATATAAACACCTACTTTGGTAGAACTAGATAATGTTAGAATAACCAAATGAAGGAATTTTATACATTAGACTATGTATCATCAACCAAATAGTAAAACAATGCCATAAAAAATAAGGTTGCCAAGCGGCAACCTTATTTTTTTTCTGATTCTTTTCTAAGTCGTGTTATAGCTGGTTGGAGATCGGCGGGGAGCTCATTTTTAATGAGTTGTTCAACGGCTTCCGTTGAACCTAATGTTTTGGCGGTTTCATAGTACCAACATTTAAAGTTAATGGTATCTAGCGTTTCTTGTAAGTCAGCCATTTGCTTTTCAAGCACTTGTTTTTGTTTGTGAAATAATTGTAAGCGATCGTCGATGGTTTCATCGCCTTTTAAAACGAATGAAATAAATTCTTTAATATCTTTAATGGGTAAACCGGATGTTTTTAAACATTCAACGATTTTAAGAAATTCATAATCGGTATCATTGAATACGCGTGTTCCGCTTTTTGATCGTTCTAAGAAGGGAAGTAATCCTTCTTTATCGTAATACCTGAGTGTTGATGGGGCAATTCCGATCAGTTTTGCCATTTCACCAATTGAATATTGCATATGATGTTCCTCCCAAAATTAAAATAATGATAAAAGTCGCTTGACTTAAAGTTAACTTTAAGTTGTAAACTAAACTTGTGGTTATTATACAGGCTATAGATAGAATAGTCAAACAGGAGGGAATAGATAATGTTAGGAAATTTTAGTTACTCAAATCCGACAACGTTATACTTTGGTGAGGATTCTTTAAATTATCTTAAGGAGGAGCTACCGAAGTATGGTAAAAATATCTTACTTGTATATGGTGGTGGTTCAATCAAGAGAAATGGCATCTATGATCAAGTTGTAAAAATCTTAAAAGATAATGGAAAAGAAATATTTGAAGATAGTGGGGTCATGCCTAATCCGACAGTAGAAAAATTATATGAGGGATGTGAGATCGCCAAATCTGGTCAAGTGGATCTTATCTTAGCTGTTGGTGGGGGTTCTGTTTGTGATTATGCAAAGGCTGTTTCGGTATCAACGTACTGTGAAGAAGACCCATGGCAGAAATATTTTGTTAGAATGGAAGATGTTGATAATCGAATTATTCCGGTCGGGTGCGTGTTAACGATGGTTGGAACAGGTTCAGAGATGAATGGTGGTACAGTTATTACTAATCATACGACGAAACAAAAAATCGGTCATGTTTTTGGTTCGAATGTCTTCCCAAAATTCTCAATTCTAAATCCGGTTTATACATACACATTACCTAAATATCAAATGGTTGCAGGGTTTTATGATATTATGTCTCATATTTTGGAACAGTATTTCTCAGGAAGTGATGATAATACATCCGACTACATCATGGAGGGGTTATTAAAATCATTAATTCATAGTTCGAGAATGGCACTAAAAAATCCAACAGATTATGAAGCAAGAAGTAATATTATGTGGACCTCAACATGGGCCTTAAACACATTAGTTGCAAAAGGTAAATCGATGGACTGGATGGTTCATATGATTGGTCAATCGATTGGCGCTTATACGGATGCAACACATGGTATGACGCTATCTAGTGTTTCAATGGCGTATTATCGTTTTATTATGCCGGCCGGACTTCAAAAGTTTAAGCGCTATGCAATCAATGTTTGGAATGTAAATCCAGAAGGATTGACAGATGAACAAATTGCAGCAGAGGGATTAAATAGAATGGAAGCTTTTATGAATGAGCTAGGCCTGGTGATGTCTATTAAGGATCTCGGTGTAACAGATGAGATGATTGAAGGGATCGCTAAAGGAACATTTATCTTACCAGGTGGTTACAAAATTTTAACGCACGATGACGTGGTTGAGATATTAAAGCAAAGTATGAAGTAATGGTACGATGAATAGCAATAGGATTAATAGGATGCAAAATAAGTGGATGATCATAAGTGTTTCGATTATTTGTGTTGCAATGTTGGTGGCATGTGACCAAAATCATGTGTCAAGAAATAAAACACTTGATGAAAATAGAATGGAATCTAAGGCTAATTCAAGCAATCAAGGAAGTGAAGCCGTGCAATCAGAAACCATATCGAAAGAAACGGCGTTCGTTCAAAATTCAAACGAACTAGAAATAATCGTAAGTATTAATGATCAACAGTTCTTAGCTAAACTAGATGATACTAAGACGAGTCAAGCGTTGCTTGAGCAACTTCCACTTGTACTTGATATGAGTGAGTTAAATGGAAATGAAAAATATTATTACCTAGACTTTAACTTGCCTACACAGTCTCAGAAGCCTAAGCAAATTCAAACAGGTGATATCATGTTATATGGTGATCATTGCCTGGTTTTATTTTATGATTCGTTTACGACGTCATACTCTTATACGAATCTTGGCTCTATTGTAGAGTCTGATGCTTTTGCAAAGGCAGTTGGTACTGGTGAGGTTCGTATAATGATTGAACAAAAGATAGACTAATGTTTACACTGTCTAGTTGACAAGAATAGAAAAAACCGGCATAGACGTCTATGCCGGTTTTTCATTTAATGAGGCTAAAAATGCCTCAACTTGTTTAGGGTTTTTTAGTACGATAAGTTTGTGATGATATTTCTGTGAAATATCGTTGAAGTGGTTAAGGCGCGCCTGGGTGCGCCCCTCGTGTAAAATCCACCACGCGAACTCAGCGTCAAACTTTTCAAGGCAGCCAGCTGCCATATCAGGGCGTGTTTGCTTGCGATGTTTAAAGTAACGCTTTAAGCCACGATAAAAACAAATGTGACGAGGAAAATCAAATAAAATGATTTGATCGGCTGCTTCTAGTCGCTCAGCTTGATAGTATGTTGTGTAATTTCCATCTATAACCCATTGGTCATGGTTTAAAAACTCTGCGACGATATCACGTGCCTCGTCGTCTTCACGTTCAACCCAACCAGGCAAAAATTTGACTGTATCTAAATGTAACACTGGAACATGATACAGGTTTCCAAGTGTTTTTGCCATCGTTGATTTGCCACTCCCACTATGGCCAAGAATTGCAATTTTCATGTGCATCCCCTCCACTTTCTATCATGTTGGTGAAATTATCGTAGCATGTTTTAGGTAAAAAGAAAAGTAATGCTTTGTAACACAGAGAAGAAAATCATGAGACACGGAATATAATATAATTGTTTGACTTTATCTA
>DNGE01000028.1:0-378 GCA_003486705.1 Bacillota bacterium | reverse complement strand
AAATCTAATATAAAGAAGAGTGCGATGACGGTTTGGATAAAGAACAGATACGTATTTAATGATTGTAGTAGATTTCCAAAGAATCCGGTTTGTGGGGCAAAGGTGTATAAGATGAGGATGGATGTAGCACTGAAGATAGATAGGCTGAATTTTTCTAGGTACTTCATATTTTCTTTGTGATCCTTTAAAAAGGTATAAATAAACATAATGAGATAAACGAGTGCAAGAATTAATGGTGAGGCTAAAAAGACTTGATATAGTGGTTGTATGAACGGCTCAATATTCAACTGAAGTCCCCCTTTCAATCCTAATATATAAACTTTGTTGTGAAGATATGATAGTTACGATGGTGATTATTTGAAAAAGCGGGGGATAGTA
>DNGE01000140.1:4909-5081 GCA_003486705.1 Bacillota bacterium | reverse complement strand
AAATTCAGCAGGCAATGCTTCAAGCATCGCTTGCATGGCATCAGCTGAACTCGGATCATACATGCTCACAATAATCGTAAAATACATCGTGAGTACCGCTAAGAAAATGAACACGAGCTTGTAGTTTGATTGTACCGTACGTTTAAATAACGTCCAACTAAACATGTTTAAC
>DNGE01000140.1:0-4674 GCA_003486705.1 Bacillota bacterium | reverse complement strand
TTTTAAAAATTCAGGAAGTGAGCCGTTAACGGATACGTGAACTTCATTTTGTTTCACTGAAACAACTTCAACTGGCTCGTTTGCAAACTGCGAAGCAGCTGCTTCACTTTCAAACGTTAAGACATACACCTTACGCTGTGACGCTTTAAGGGTTGAAACGGATTCAATCGTCACCAGTTCCCCCGATTTAATAATCCCTACACGGTCACACGTGCGTTCCACTTCCTCGAAACTATGTGAAGACATAATAATCGTCTTACCACGTTGTTTTTCTTCCAATATAAGCTCAACAAACTTATTTTGCATGAGTGGGTCGAGTCCGCTCGTTGGCTCATCTAAGATGAGCACTTGTGGGTCATGCATAAAGGCGCATATAATGCCAACCTTTTGCTTCATCCCTTTAGACATCTTCTTAATACGTACTTTCGTATCTAATTCAAATTGTTCAATTAAACGCTGTGCTTTACTAAAATCTTTCATGCCACGCATCTGTGCCATAAACTTTAAGAATTGCATCCCTGTCATATCATCAAAGAAGGCAATTTCCCCAGGTAAATAGCCTAGTTCCTTTTGAATCGTTGCCGCTTGCGTTCGGCAGTTCAATCCATTGATTTCACACGTCCCGTTATCGGGCGATAAAAAGCCGAGGAGGTGACGTATTGTCGTCGTCTTACCCGCACCGTTCGGTCCTAAATAACCGAAAACTTCTCCTTTAGAGACTTCAAATGATAAATCAAAAAGTCCCTTATGATTTCCATAGTCTTTTGTTAAGTGTTGAATCTTAATTACACTCATGTTCGTTCTCCCCCTTTGAGAAATGCTTTTTGTAAAACTGAAGCATTTGTATAAATTCATGTTCCATTACATCTAAATCAAAGCCATTTTGATTAGCTTTTTCAAGAAACATACCTTCAGAACACCATTGAATCATTTTTATGAGTTGCTTTGTCACAACCCCATCCTTAAACGTCGTCGTTTTTGAATACTTTGATAAGAGCTCATCCCGAATGGTCATGCCTCTTTGATTAATGGCTTTAATTTCAGGAGCTACATCAGGGTCTTGTTCTAAATAGGCTCGAATCGCAAAACGATAATAAAAATGGTGTTGTTTCAAGAATTTGATCTTACAACGTGTTGCTTTTAAAAATAAATCAAAGAAATCATTTTCTAAAAAAACTTGTTCAGTCTCTAATGCCTTCACAACTTTTTCTAATCCGTATTCATATAAAAATAAATACAAGGCTTTTTTGTTTTTAAAATAGTGAAACAGTAAGCTTTTAGAAATGTTGGCTTCCGCTGCAATTTCGGACATCGGTGCTTTTTTATAACTATTTTCTGAAAAAACACGATAAGCAGCATTAATAATCGTCTCTTGTTTTTCAGTCGGTAAATCATAAAACTTTGAATTCAATGCTCTCACCTAATTTCATATAACCTTATAGGTTTATTGTAAGGCTGTTGACCAAATTTGAGAAGGGCTATCCCGTGAATCCATGAAAAATAGTTTATTTAAAATGCTTTTGATATAAATTCTAAGGTGTTATAATCAAGTATATGTCAAAAGTAGGCTTTGATTGTTAAATAACAAGATAAAAAAACAATGTAAAGGCAGGTGATACCATGAATTATGCGCAGATGAGAGCCTTTGATATTGCAAATGGGCCAGGGATTAGAGCAACACTTTTTGTCTCAGGATGTACCCATAACTGCTTCGGTTGTTTTAACCAAGACTATCAACATTTTAAATACGGGAAAACGTGGTCTAGCGAAAGCGAGAACACATTGTTCACCTATCTAAAAAATCCTAATGTTAAGGGTCTAACTATTTTAGGTGGCGAACCGATGGATCAAACACGAGACACAGATTTAGCGGACTTAGTCAAAAAAATCAAAGAAGATCTAAGTTTAAATATTTGGATTTATTCTGGCTATACGTTTGAACAAATAGTGGAGGATCCAAAGAAATTTGACATTCTAAAACATTGCGATGTGCTTGTCGATGGCAAGTTTGTACAAGAGTTGAAAAATTTAAAACTAAAGTTTCGTGGCAGTGAGAATCAGCGCATTATTGATGTGCCAAAGTCACTTGCAACCGGTGTTGTATGCTTGCTTGAAAATTATAACTAGAGGTGATGTTAATGAATGCTAAAACATTATATTTTGCAAAAGTAAAACCAGAGGCAATCATTCCAAGTAAACGTGAAGAAGATGGAGCTTTTGATATTTACGCTTGCTTTGAAGAAGATTATATGATCATTGCACCACATGAAACAAAGCTTGTGCCAACAGGACTTGCTTCAGCCTTCTCAGCTGATTATGTGGCAATTTTAAAAGAACGTGGTTCAACAGGAACAAAAGGAATCGGTCAACGCGCGGGAGTTGTGGATAGTGGATACCGTGGCGAGTGGTTCGTGCCTGTTACAAACCATAACAACATGCCATTAATCATTAAAAAAGAATCATGCACATTAACTGACCTACCAACTGATGCGATCGTGTATCCATACGAAAAAGGAATTGCACAAGTCATCATGGTCGAAGTGCCAAAATTACATACAGAAGAAATGAGCTATGAAGACTTAATGAAAATTGAGTCAGAGCGCGGAGTCGGTGCACTAGGTTCTTCAGGTAAATAATGAAAAGGGAGTGTCTGATATTTAAATCAGATACTCCCTTTGTCTATTTAACCAAGTAAGAGACTTGCCATAAGTGGAATTGTGACTATTGAAAATAGCGTCGTAATAAAAACAACTTGTGAAGCGAGTGCCCCATTTGCTTCATACTTATTCGCATAGATGGCCGTGTTTGAAGCGGCGGGCATGGCAGAAATAATAATCGGAATTCCAAACAACAACGGATCCGACACTTGTCCCTTTAATAGATAGAACACCAAAACAGGTAACACAATGAGACGTATAATAGATACCACATACATTTGTTTATTTTTAAACGCATCACCTATATTTGAGGCACAAAGCATGCTCCCAATGACAATCATTGAAAGAGGTGTTGTCATATTACCGAGCAGGCTAAGTGGAGAATTAATCACATCGGGTAATTGAATATTACAAAGGAAAAAAGTAAAACCGAGAATCACACTATAAATAACAGGATTCAGTAACTCTTTAAACGAGAATTGATAATGTTTATTTCCTTTTGTAAAAAGATAGACACCTATTGTTGAAACGAACAAATTAAACGGTAAGTTGAAAATAGCGGTATAAAAAATGGCATCTTTACCGAGTACTGCTTCGACGACTGGATAGCCCATAAATCCGACATTTGAAAAGAGAATCGCATATTGGAACACTTCAGAGTCAACCTTTTTCTTCGTACCCAATTGATAAGCGTAACTCACGACAATCGTTATGGTGTACATAATTAAAGATATGAGAATTAGAGATCCAATTTTACCTAACATGCTCGGTTCATATTGAATTTGCATCGCATCAATAATCATGCACGGTAAAAAAATAGTGAGTATTAAATTTGTTAATTTCGAAGTGAATATCTCATCAATAAGGTCCTTTTTACGAATGAGATAACCAACGAGAATCAAAATAAATAAGACTAAAACTTGTACAAAAACAGCTGATTCATTCATAGATGTTATTCCCCCTTTCCAACAGTATACCATTATATGTAAATAGAGGCGAGTTTTTGATACATCATAACGTTAATTTAAAAGCAATTGATTTTTATGAGCCTAGATGCTAAAAAAGTGATGCTGTAAATGAACTTTACTAATAAAAAGTTATGAAATTAAGATAATAATAAGAGATAAAATAAGTATTGAAAAATAAATATCTAGTGAAAATAAAAGGTGGTAATAAAGTTGATTACAAAAGACACGTTGATAGCTGATATTTTAGTAAAGAAACCAGCAGCAGTTCAAATTTTAAGAAGTTATGGAATAAGTGGATTAGGCTATACAGATACTCAACGAAAAAGTATTTTTGAAGCTTGTCAGTCGGCACGTTTAAATACAGATGAGATTCTTTATAAAATTAATAAATTATAAAAATTGAGTTAAATTTTATTATTAAATTCGTACAGTGCGATAAATTAACTTGAGATAATGATTTATATTAAGCATGTTTATGATATGTTATACCATATAATGGGTGATGTAAAGACTGAATTAAGGTGGTGTGTTTTATATGTTTGGACAAAATATTCGCGTGATTTATTTGTACTTAGTTTCGTTTGTTGCATTAATGATGATTGTTGGGGGGCTCATTTCAACTGTTAATTCAACCATCAACTATGTCATGCCGACTCGCTATGATTACACAGATAAGAATATGTATTCAAGTACAAAATTTGAAGTCATTTCAAATCAAAATTTATCGGCAGAAGAAAAACAAAGTCAGCTAGATTTAATTGAGCAGCAAGAAGAAGCTCAGGCTAAAATTAATGCAGAACAACAAGAAAGTTATGCTAAAACGGATTCGTTTAATACGTTAAAAAGTATTATTATGTCATGTGTGGTCTGGTTAATTGCAACGCCATTGTTTGTTTATCACTGGCGCCAAATTCAAAAAGATAAAGTACGTGCATAAACATAGAAAAATTAATTGGTTCATACCAATTAATTTTTTTTTTTTTTATAAATGAAAACCCCCTGCTATGGGGGGGGTCCAAAGATTTCTGTGGGTTAAAAATAAACCCTAC
>DNGE01000160.1:31520-41365 GCA_003486705.1 Bacillota bacterium | reverse complement strand
ACTTTTTGAATTTCATTTGAAATGTTAGACACTGAAATATTATCTCCATCCACTTTAATGTTAAGGTCAGCGTTTGGCGTTTGCATTTCAATTGCCTCACTTACAACAACTTGCACTAAGCGAGTCACGGTTACTGTGTACGTTTTAACCGTTCCATCTTGTGCTTTTACTTCAACAGTTATCGTGTTTTGACCTGATTTTAAGCTATGTGTTCCTAATCCTTTAATCTTAGCATCTGCATCAATCGCAGTACCACCTAAAGTAATCTTTTTAACATCACTTCCAACCGTAACAGTATACTCCGTTGTATCTGAGTTAAAGACTGGACTTAATGTTCCTACATTAACTGTTAATGATTCTAATCGTGCTTCACTACTTACTTCAGGAGTCGTTGGTATTTCTTCTGCTAAACGAGTCACTTTAACTGTATAAGTTTTGATTGTCCCATTTTCAGCTGTAACGTTAACTGCTAATGTATTCTCTCCTACTTTTAACTCGTGATTTCCTAATCCACTAACAGTCGCTAATTTATCCATCGCTGAACCTGTTAAATTAATTTTAGAGACATTATTTTCGACAGTTACTGAGTAATTATATACGTCTGCATTAAAGGCAGGTGTTAATGTTCCTTTATTTACACTTAACTTATCTAAGCGAGCTTCACTGCTTAATTCTGGTTGTGTTGGTTGTTCAACAACAACTAACTCATCCGTATTACGGACACGGATGCGGTGACCTTCAGGGTCCTCAGCTGCTAAACCAACTGCGGTAATTGTATCTCCTACTTGAATGCGATCAACCCATTCATTTAATTCTTGTTTTGATCCACTTCCAATGTATCCATTAATGAAGACGCGTGCTTCACCTGTTCCGTCGTTAACAAAGATATTTCCTTTTTCAATATCGATGCGAGTTACTTCACCTTCAACTTGAACAAGCCAACCTTCGTTTGCTTCTAACATTGAATCAGCTGTTGTCATTAACTTAGGTGCAACTGGATTCAGTGTTGAATCAATAATTTTAACGTCTGTTGCTTCGTTAACTTCAGCTAATTGTGAATCACCTTCATAAGCACCAACTGTTCCTGTAATTTGAACACGTTGTCCAATTTCAAGTTTTAAGTTAGAGATTGGATGGATTGTAATTCCACCTGTTTCATCTTGAACATAAACAACATCAAAGAATGTATTAAATGGATTTGTATTTCCTGCTGTAATGATTCCTTCAACCGTACGGATTTCTCCGGCTAAATCAGGCATATTATCTCCATCTAAATCCACGTGTAACTCTTCAATCGGTGTGATTGTTTTTTCTTTTTCTGGTGCTAAATCATGTAAGATATTCGTCATGATTTGTGGATTTGAATATTCTGATGATGGATCCATCTCAAAGTCTGAGAAGAACGTTACCCCTGCAACAACAACTTTTGAACCGTTTGGTAATGTTTCAACCGCTAAAGCTACAACTTCACCTTTATTCACTGGTGTGTTGTCATTTGCTTTATCTGCATCATCACTTTCAGATGTCGCATGTCCGTAAACAACAACTTCTGTTGTCGTTTCATCATTCACTAACACTGAGTTTCCACTATAGAAACTGAATTTATTTACTTGTTGTTCAGCTGAAATTCCATCGAAATCAATACCTCGAGTATAAATACTCTCTTTGTTATAGTCGTCAAAGTATAAACGATAGGTTTGACCACCATTTTCTTCTTTATCAATCACTTGATCGTCATTAAATCGTACTGTTGCGCCAATGGCTTCTAATACTGCATTTCCTTCAGAAGCATTTCCGATTCCCTTATCACCATAGTCTGCTTTTGAAGAGATAATAATATTTCCACCACGATCTGAGAAGTTTTTAATCGCTTCTAATTCAGATTCGGTATACATCCATTGATTATCTGCTTCACTTTGTGGATCTGTTAAAATTAATAAATCAAATCCTGCTAATAACTCATCTGTGATTTCTTTTTCATTAATTGTTACAACGCATCCATTATCTTGAAGGATTTGTGTCACATAATTCATGTTTCCAGGATATGATCCATTTAAAACATAAGCATTTGCATGTGAACCATCAATCATGACGCGCGTTACTTCATCTGGATTTACAACTGTTACTTCAATACGTTCTGTAAACTCACGAGTCGCTCCATTAATGCTTAAAGATACTACGACTTGGATTGTGTTTTTACCAACCTTTGTTAATGTTAGATTCGCTTTTGATGACGCCTGATCCGCTGCATTTATTGATAATAGTGTTTCAGTAGCAAAAGGTGTAGTTTCATCATTTAAATAATATTTAACCTCTACGTTTTCAATGTTAGATGCTTCATTATTAAAGATAACTGTTTCAACATTTACTTCATCGTTCACAATCACTTTATTGGCGCTAGATTCTACTTTTGAAATTCCAACGTTTTCTTTTTCACCAACCCAAATTGGCGCAGTAACCGCAATGTCTTTATCATTTTGTGTGACTTTAACATAGAAATATGTTGATGATGCACTTGCATCTAATGTAAAGTTCCAATCTTTCGTTGTTTCATCTACATTTGCAATCGATTGTGCAACACGTCCACCATCAGTAATAATTTCAATTTTTTCAATTGTATCATTTGCATCTGGATCTTCAACTTTAATCGCAAAGTTTAATTCATCTTGTTGCGCTAAGATAGACCCCATTGTATTTCCATTTAACTCATAAGAAATACGTAAGTTATTATCTTCTGTTGCATATACACGACGCTCGCTTAATGCTTCATATACAGATTCACGTGTTAATTCAGGTGCTTCAATGACAGTACGTGCTGTATTTGAGTTCCCCCAATTTCCTTTGTGGTTATCTTGGTTATTTGTAGGTGCTACGTGCCAACCTTTATCTAATGCACGTGTATAGTATTCGTATGATGGGAAATATCCACTTCCACGAACTGGTCCTTCTCCATTTCCTACTTCAATTAATGTTACTAATTCATCAATCTCTTTATCATAGTAACCAAAGTCTGCAAAATCACCGAATGTATTCCCAGGATGGTTTAACTGTGAAACAGACTGAGATTGTGTTTTTAATGTCGCATAATAATTTTTTAAATCCATTGAAGAATTTGTACGTGTTTCAAATCCTGGTGTATTGAACGTATTCATATGTCCCCATTTACCCGTACCTGCTGACCAAGTCATTTCATACGCGTAAATCGCTGTGAATTCACCATCTTCATTATAGTTATTTGCAGCATCTAATCCTGTATTCCATTTACTACTCATCGATCCATCTGCAAGTGATGCTTGGGAATCATTATCAAATGAATTTGAGTGATCCGTTACAGCGAAGAAGTCTAACTCTGCATTTTCTTTTGCATATTGATATGCTTCATCAATTGTTCCTTGTCCATCAGAAAGGTTTGTATGTGAGTGTAATTGTCCGAAGTATAAGTTTTTATTATTTGATACGACTTTAAATGTCCACTCTTTTGTTGAAACATTCCCTAATGTATCCGAAACTTCTAATTTCACTGTATGAGTTCCAACTTCTAATGCTTCTAATACATCAAAACGAACTTCTGTCTCTGAGATTTTAGCAGTTTCTGTTACATCTTCCTCATCTAAGAATAACTTAACTGAGTTAATGTCTATTGCTGTACGATCGGTATAAGCGGCACCAATTGTCGGTAAGACATCTTCTTTAATAGATGACCCATCTGTTGGCATTAAGGCGAAAATTTCTGGACCTGTTGTATCATCCGTTGAAATCGAAACTGTATAGACATCTGTTTTAGTAACATTTAATCCATCAGTCGCTTCAATATAATATTCAATTCCCGCTTCATCTAATTTAGATTTTGAAATAGTCCCTCCATAAACAGCGTTATCTTCTTTCATCTCTACTTGTACAAAATCAGTTGCCCCAACGACACGATAGTTTAATGTAACTGATTTAATTTGTTTATTATCTGTTACATTAGCTTTAATGACTAAATCATTGTCAACATCACCTGTTAATACAGCTTCATGGTCAATGACTGGCGCTTCTTCATCAGCAGACTCAACTTTTGTAAATGTTGCTGAAGGCCCGATTAATTGTGCATTTGTATAGCGTGACATTGTTCCTGTCACATTTACAATATCACCTGTTTTAAAATCACCTGTTACTGTTGTAGGATAAATAGCTAAACTCACTTCATCTTGAACTAGTTTATTTGTACTTTTATCATACATAGCTTCTGCGATTGAAATAAACTGTGAATCATAATTTTTAGTTAACAAGTCTTCAATCGTAACTTCTTTCGCTACTAATTCATTACCTTCACTAATGATTTCAATATCATCATTTGTTGACGGTATAACTTCCACTAAATCTTTATAGATATCAATAACACCACTCACTAATACTTCTGTTCCTGGCTTTAACTGACTAATATCAACACCTTTAGTATTATAAATAGCAATACCACCTGTTAAATCTTGAATATGAACTGTTTTATTTCCATCATGGTATGAAACAATTCCTTTAACAGTCACAGCTTCACCTTTTGAAACTTCACGTGCTTCAATGATGTCTAAATAATCTTGTTTTTCATCGCTAGTCACTAACATCACATCATCAATCGCTACATTTCCAGTCTTTTTATCCATAACAAAACGAATTTGTGTAGCCGACTTTGGAATTGTAAAGTGTAACGTTGTTGCTGTCGTATTCGGAGCATCTGAATAAATTGAAATCCATTCATCATTAATTAACATCTCCACTGTTAAGACAGATGTCATAACGCTATTTGAACCATTACCTTTTACATGGAAAGATAATGTTCCTTCCGAAATTAACTCAAATGTTGGTGTTACTAACATTTGTCCTCTTGTGTCTAATTTAACACATGGTGTACTTTCACCACAGCTACTAGCTCCTGTGTACGATGGACGCGTTGCTGATGTTCCACTTTCTGTCCACCCGCTTGGCATTGATGAAGCGTATGAATTAAATGATTCAGAAAGAACCGTAATTTGACCTTCAACTTCAGGCACTTCCGGTGTCTCTTCATTTACTTTTGTAAACGTCGCAGATGATCCGTATAATTGAACATTTCCATTATACTGTCCCATTGTTCCGACAACATTTACAATGTCATTTGTTTGGACTGTAAGATCTGATGGAAGATAATAAATATCTAACACATCATCACCTTGTGTTAATGTTTTGGCTTCTTTATTAAAGATCGCCTCTTTAATTGATACATATTGTGAATCATAATTATTTTCTTTTAACTCTTGAATTGAAACTTCTTTTACTTCAGGTAATCCAACTTGTACTTCAACAACATTAATATCATCTGCTGAATCAAGGACAACTTGAACTAATCCATTAAATTGATTAATCTTACCCGTTACTTTGACACGGTCACCTGGTTTGATTGACTCAAAAACTGATGTTGATAAACTGTTTTTATACACAGCAATTCCAGCAGTTTCATCTTGAATATGTAACGTTTGATTACGATCATTGTAAGATACAATTCCCGATACTGTAACTTCAGTTCCAACTTCTAATTGACGAGCCGAAGCTAACGAGTGAAATACTGATACCTCTAAACTATGTTTAATATTAGGATCTACTTTTGATGACACCAAAGCATTAGCAGTCCCCGCTCCAACACCGGTTAATACACCTTTATCGTTAATCGTAAAGACTGACTCATCACTACTTGAAAACTCAACATCTTTTTGTGTTGTATTCTCAGGTAAATATTCAACACTCAATTGTTTTTCTTCATCTGTTAATAACTTTGAAGCCCCTGATAAAACTAGACCTTCAAGTTCTACTTCTTCAGGTGTAATGACTTCACCATTTGCGACTAACTTTATGTCATCAAGTGAAATATTTCCTGTTGTTTTTGACATTTCAAATTTTAATTTACTTACTGACTGAGGAACAATTACTTCAATTGATCCCTTATCTTGTGTATCAAATAAAATGACTTCTAACTCTTCATAAGAGTCTCCAATCATTCCATAAATCGTTAAAATAGAATTCATAACATTATTGCTACCATTCCCTTTAGCAGTAAATGTTAATCTTCCTTCTGATTCTAAAGTAAATGAGACTGTTTCAAAAAACTCTTTATCCTTTTTTAATCCTAAACAGTTTGGTGATACACCGCAACTAGCATTTGATGTGTAGTTGGAATTATTATTTTCAAAACTCCAACCCTCTGGTTTTTCTGTAGGAAAACCATTAAAATCCTCCTCAAAAATTGTTACATCTTCTGTTTGAGCGTTAATCCTCTGTGTTGGTAATGCTAAGTTTGAAAACACCAAACTTGTTGCTAAGACACTATTTAGTACTTTTACTAGTACTTGTTTATTCATGCTAATTAAGCCCCCTAAAATTAATATTTTTTAACATTAAAAAAGCGGATGAGTTCACCCGCTTTCCATTTTAATACAATTCATCAACAATTTATGTTAAGTTAATGTTAAGTTTTGTAAAGTTTTGTTAATTTTTCCTTATTTAATTAATATTAACATTTTTATTACCGATAATAGTTGAGTTTTAAGTTTACAAATCCTTATCTCTAAACATTAAATTGACACTTGTAAACTTTATCTATCTCTATTTTTTATATAACATGCATCCAACAAGTACTGATACTGGAACGGTCATTACAATTCCTATACTTCCTGCGAGTCCTTGAATAATTTCAACACCTAATACATCTAAGTTCAGCATGTGCGTTGTGTCCATACTCGCTACAAAGATTAAGATAAAACCATTTAGTGATCCACCCGCTAATGCTAACACTAATGTATTTGTCATCGTACCTATCATATCGGTTCCGACATTCATTCCACTTCTAATGAGTTCTTTTTTCGATAAGTTAGGATTAACCGTAATAAACTCATACATCGCTGATGCAATTGACATTGCAACGTCCATAACAGCTCCTAGTGATGCAATTAAAATGCTGGCAAATAATAATCCCTTTACTTTTAACCCACTCGTCTCAGACACATATAATAAAGATTCTGTATCTTGCATCGTACCCCCTGATAAATTAGCTAAGTGACCAAATAAATAAGCTACAACCGTTGCGATTATGACACCGGCTAATGTCCCAATGATTGCATTTACTGTCTTTTTAGAGCGCCCTGATACTAATCCTAAGGTTACCGTTGTACTTAAAACCACAACTAATAAAGCTGCCGCAATCGGTTCTGCCCCTCTTAACATCATCGGAATCATTAAACACACAATGCACGTTCCGGTAAATAATAACGAAACAACTGATTTTACACCTTTAAATTTTCCAACCCAAGCTACAAGTGCAAAAAAGATTAATGCTAATACTAATAAAACATCACTTCGATAATATGAGTTTACATTTAATTCTGAAATTTGACCATCCTCAATAAAGGCTGCCACAACGATGTTGTTTTTTTCTTGAAGCACGATGTTATACAAACGACTCACATAATTTTTAAACTCGTACTGTTCTCCTTTATAAGGCCCTCCTTTAATTTCAACTTTAATGTTTTGGACCCCAACTTCAAATTCACCTGTATAAGAATCTGGTTCAATTAAGTCTTCTACTATTTCTATGACTTCTGCTTTATAATACTGCACATTACGATTGAGTCGATCTGGCAAATAGTTATTTTCATAAATCATAGTTGAACAAAAAATCATGATCCCACACGCTAGTAATACGAATACAATGGGTGACCATTTCTTTATTACTGTTTTCAAACTATCTCCTCCTATTTACAACCTACATATCCCCCATTATATCGTAGTTTTTTACTTATTTTGTTAATTTTATGTAAAGTTTTACAAACCTTATAATGAGGTATTCAATTAAACAACAAAAAAGTGGTCGTTCATTTTTAACATAGGTTAAAAATGAACGACCACTTTTCAAATTAAATTTTTATTTATGCTTTACCCATCCAATCGCAACAGCACCTGGTCCACCATGTGCAGCAACAACTAATGAGATATTGTAAATATTAATTTCGTGATTAGGATATACTTCTCTTAATTCTGCTTGAACTAATTTCGCTGATTCCTCATTTGCAATATGCATCACGACTAATTGATAATCTTCAGTTAAGTTCGCTTCTGCTCCAATTTCCACTAAACGTTTTAATGATTTTTTGAACGTGCGGATTTTTTCAATCGCTTGGAATGATCCATCAGGTTGGATTTGGCAAATAGGTTTAATTTGTAGTAAATTTCCTAATGCTGCTTCAACGTTTGAAAGACGACCACCCTTACGTAAATTTGTTAAATCATAAATAGCCGCATAGAATTGGTTATTTTCACGAATCATTTCTAAGTAAGTTAAAATCTCTTGTACGTTTGCTCCGTCTTGCGCCATTTTAGCTGCGTAAACACCAAACATACCTTGTGTATAAGTTACCGTACGAGAGTCAAATATATGAATTTTTTCTGGGTTAACCATTTCAGCACAACTTACAGACGTTTGATAACTTCCGCTTAAATGACTTGAGATTGTGATATGAATAACATCATCATATCCTTGTTCTAATAATGATTCATATAACTCCATTGTTGCCCCTGGTGTTGGTTGTGTTGTCGTTGGTAATCCAGGATATGATGCACATTTTTCAATAAATTGTTCTGGTGTCATATCAATAAATTCACGGTAAACATCTTGCCCAAATACAAGTGAAATATAACTAATATTCAAACCATACTTTTCAATTTCTTCTGCTGGAATACAACCTGTACTATCACATATAATCGCTACTTTTGACATCTTTTAAACCTCCCAAAGATAGTAAATTGTTTAATTTATAATTCATATTGGATGCACGATAAACAAGATTAAATCGATTTTTATATCTTTAACCGCTTAACCATTTCTAATTCAATGCCCCATATATTCTACCTTATATTTTTATAAACAAGCTTTAAATTTATTTGATAACAAGCCGTTATCTTATATTTGAAACATGACACCCTTATTATAACCATCTTTGTTGAATGGATGTTTCAACAGATATCCTATTATAAACAGATAGTTTCAGTTTCAAACCATTAGTCTATTATATCTTATTTTAAACCAAAATTAAACTATTAACCTTAAATAATCCTTGTAAAGCCTAGATAATTAGTCTACAACATATTATTATTTTCTCCAGTTTTCTAACTTATTACTCAATATTAGTTGGTTTTTGTATCTTATTTCGTTATAATGAAAGAAAATAATGAGAGGTGATACAATTGGAACGTTACTTAATGGTTGCTGCTGATGGAGAACATGAGATCGTCATTGAAAAATCTCGTTTCATTTGTCACGTTAAACGAGTTTATAATGATGTAGAAGCGAATCAGTTTATTAAAGACATAAAAAAACTTCATTGGAATGCCACACATAATTGCTCGGCATACGTTGTGGGTGATTTTTCAGAAGCTCAAAAAGCAAATGATGATGGTGAACCGAGTGGAACAGCTGGTGTTCCGATGCTTGAAGTATTACGCAAACAAGATTTAAAAAACTGTGTGGTCGTTGTTACAAGATACTTTGGTGGTATTAAACTTGGAGCAGGTGGTTTAATTCGTGCTTATGGTAAATCAGTTTCTGAAGCCATAAAAGAGCTTGGCGTTATTGAACGTAAAACCATGAAAACGATGTTTATCAATGCAGACTATAATTTACTTGGAACGATTCAAAACCGTTTAGAAAATTCAGATTATATTTTAAGTCAAGTTCACTACACAGACGTTGTCTCAGTGGAAGTCCTCATTGACGTTTCAGAAGAAGAAAACTTCAAAGACTGGGTTGTGGATATGACAAACGGTCGTGCTGAAGTTGTAGCAGG
>DNGE01000160.1:20222-31282 GCA_003486705.1 Bacillota bacterium | reverse complement strand
CCTTATACACGTGAAACTTAAGATTAAACGATTAAAGGCATCTCCTAATTAGAGATGCCTTTTCTTTATGCCATTCTTATTTATGTTTAGATCCTTGCCTAATAAACTGTTGATAAGCAACAAAGCTTTGCTCTGTTTTATTAGGTCCTGGTTCATAATATACTTTATTTTTTAGTTGATTCGGTAAATATTGTTGGTCGATATAATGATTTGGGTAGTTGTGTGGATATTTATAGTCAACGCCGTGCCCTAAGTCCTTAGCGCCTTTGTAATGGGCATCTTTTAAATGAGCGGGAATTGTTCCGACGTTGCCCATGTTTAAATCTTGCAGGGCTGCATCAATAGCTTTTTCACAAGAATTAGATTTCGGACTATTGGCAAGTAATAAAACAGCTTGTGCCAGCGGAATTCTAGCTTCAGGAAACCCGAGTTGGTTAGCGGCATCTGTGCAACTTTTTACAATTGAAATCGCTTGTGGATAAGCTAATCCAACATCTTCAGCTGCTATGACGAGTAAACGACGAATGATTGAATTTAAATCACCGGCTTTAATTAAACGAGCCAGATAATGAATAGCGGCATTTGGGTCACTTCCGCGAATTGATTTTTGAAACGCACTCAACGTGTCATAATGCGCATCTCCAAAACGATCGTATGAGAATCCAGCTGTGACCGTACACGTTTTAGCGGTCTTTATATCTAGCACAAAGTTTTCGTTTCGTGAGTTCGGATAGAGCGCAATTTCTAATGCATTTAATGCGCGTCTTAAATCACCATTACATACCGTTGCGATATATTTAATGGCTTCGGGCTCGTATTTTAAAGGATGGATAAAAAACTCATCTTCTACTAACTTAACGGCGCGAAGTAGACCTTCCTCTACTTCATCAGGCGTTAACGATTTAAATTCTAAAATCGTCGAACGACTTAAAATGGCACTAAAAATTGTGAAATATGGATTTTCTGTCGTACTTGAAATTAATGTAATCTGCCCATTTTCAATATACTTCAGTAACGTTTGTTGCTGCTTTTTATTAAAGTTTTGAATTTCATCTAGGTATAAAAAGATACCGTTCATGCCTTCAAGTGTATTTAGTTGTGAGATGATATCTTTTATATCTTGTGTTGATGAATCGGTTGCATTTAATTTATATATTTTTTTATTTGATAAACTCGCCAAAATGTTTGCAATCGTTGTTTTACCTGTCCCAGAAGGACCATAAAAAATTAAATTAGGAATATGATTAACTTCAATTAATTGTCGTAAAATTTGATTATCCCCGATTAAATGTTGTTGCCCTACAACCTCATCAAGCGTTGTTGGGCGCATTAATTCTGCTAATGGCTTCACATGTTCACCTCCATTATAAATCTCGAAAAAAAAGCTTCGGTAGTTAACCGAAGCTTTTTCACATTCAAACGACTAACGGCGTTTGATTTTATCAATATGGTCTAACATTAATCCTGTTCCTACTGCTACACAGTGTAATGGATTGTCAGCAATAAACACAGGAACATGTAATTCGTCTGCTAATAAGCGATCGATTCCGTGTAATAAAGCTCCCCCACCAGTTAAGACAATACCTTTATTCATAATGTCTGCTGATAATTCAGGAGGTGTTTGTTCAAGTACATTTTTAGCTGCATGAACAATAATACGAACTGATTCACGTAAAGATTCTTCAACTTCACGAGATGAAATCGTAATTGTACGAGGTAATCCTGATACTAAGTCGCGTCCTCGAACTTGTAATTCTTCTTCGCGTCCTTCTGGGTATACCGTCGCCACGCTGATTTTAATTTCTTCAGCTGTACGATCTCCGATTAATAATTTATAGTTCTTTTTAATATATTCAACGATATCTTGGTCAAATCGATTACCTGCGATTTTAATAGATGTTGATGTTACGATATCTCCTAAAGATAAAACAGCGATGTCAGCTGTTCCCCCACCAATATCGATAACCATGTTTCCTGATGGTTTAGAAATATCCATTCCAGCACCTAATGCAGCAATTTTTGGTTCTTCTTCAATAAACACTTCACGTGCACCGCATTTTTCAGCAGCTTCACGAATTGCATTTTTTTCAACTAAAGTAATGTTAGTTGGGCAGCAAATCATGATACGTGGTTGTGAAAGCATACCTTTGATGCTTAAAGAGTTAATGAAATGTTTTAACATCATTTCAGTTGCTTCAATATCAGCGATAACTCCATCTTTCATTGGGCGAACAACCTCAATTTTACCAGGTGTACGTCCAAGCATTTGACGAGCTTCTTCCCCAGCTGCGATCATACGACCTGAGTGTGCATCAATTGATACAACAGATGGTTCTTCAAGGACAATCCCTTTGCCTTTTTCATATATTAAGACGTTTGCAGTTCCTAAGTCAATTCCAATATCTTTTGAGAATAGCATACTTTCCTTCCTCCAAACTAAATATTCAGTATTAGTATGTCTAATAATTTCTACACTATTTTATATTTTAACATAATAATAAAGGTACGACCACTAATATTTTAGAGTCAGAGCGTGTTTTTTGTCATATTACGTATTATATTAACGAAAATTAATATTTCTTTTCACACATCATCTAGTTTAGCACCAACATCACGTTATTTTTTGTAATAAAAATGTAAATCTTATATAATTTTCACAAGTGTATATTATATTATACTCGAATCTCACATAACTATTCCATAATTAGTTCTTAGAAAAGAAGTTACTTTATTTTAACTTTTGTTTTCTCTTATTCTCTATTTTTTTCGATGAATTTCACATTTTTTATATAATAATTGGGTTTTGATTTTAACAACTTGTCTAAAATAGCAGAACTAAAATCTTTTTTTGCAAAGTAAAAGAGTAGCTCCTTTAGAACTACTCTCTGCTTATTATAACTCTTTAGTATTTTTCTCGAATGCTGTTTCTGGGTTGATTTTTGAACCATCTTTGATGATTTCAAAGTGAATAACATTTCCTGCTTCAGGTTCACGTTGAGATAATCCTGTGCTTCCAATTGTGTCACCTTGTTTTACTTCATCTCCTTCAGCTACCTTAACATCGTAAACACCAGTGTACACAGTTTGAATTTCATTTCCACAGTCAATTGTGACTACTGTTCCACGTAAAATTTCATCTTTAACACTTGTTACTGTTCCTGATAAAGAAGCAACAACATCTGCTTTTTCGTTATTAGCTAATTTTAAACTAACACCTTTAGATTCGTGGCTGTACAAAGAATTACCGGCAGTAAAATAGAAGAAACGTTGTGTTTGCTCATCTTCAGATACTGTATCACTATAATATCTTGTTGTATACGCAATATCTTCTGATGCGATTGGCGATTTTACGATTTCACCTTCTGTGTTATCACTTTCATCACCTTTGGCTGTTGTAGGAATTGTTTCACCTTTTTGGTCTTTATCCACAACAATGACATCATCTCCGTTTGTTACCGGTGGTGCAACTGTTATATCATCACGGTTCCCGAAGATTTGAACTGCTGAGAATACTGCAGATGCTCCTAATAATAATACGAGAGCAAAACTAATAGGATCGAATTTTTTCAATATTTTCTTATCTTTTAAGAATTTCATGGTCATCACCTCAATTAGTGTTATGACCACTTTTTGGAATTCTTATACAATACTAGGAATTTTTTTCAGTAATTTTTATATCTTGGTAATAATAATTTAAGATGTCCACGTATGTTTTACCTTGTTTTGCTAATTCATTAGCCCCATATTGGCTCATTCCAACCCCGTGACCATATCCTCTTGTCGTAATTACAACGATATTGTCTTTAATTAGGATTGAAAAATCAGCAGAGCGAAGTGCTAATAATTCTCGAACTTCACGACCTGTATACGTCTTTTCCCCGACTTGAATTTCTTCAACACTGTTTCCTTCCGTACGACTCAACACTTTAAAATCATCTTGTGTTAACGTTTGGTCATTAAATTTGTCACGTACTGTGCTTAAAGGTAACTCCACAACTTGTTCATAGTTTGGGGCTGTTTTATCCCATTCACTACTCACACTTTTAAAATAAGGTAAATCTTTGCTCCAGTAGTCACTGGCATTTTCAGTTTTACCATTACTTACAGAAAAATATAGCGGCATAATTAAGTCACCGTTATACTCAATAACCTGTCCTGCCGTTTCTAAAACAGCTTGCTGTATTTTAGCTTTATACAGATCATAATTTTGTCCCCAGCGTTCTTTTAATTGGTCATCATCTAAATACACTTGATGCTGCACCGTATCTGTGATCTGTTCATCTGTGCTTAAAACACTTATTGCATACGTTCTTGCTGCAACAGCCTGTGCCTTCAGTGCTTCAACCTCATAAGTTGCATACATTTCACCAGACACAACCCCCATAATATATTCCTCAATGGGTAACTCTTCTACTACATTTTTTTCAACACGCATAACTGGGACCACAACATCTTTCACCTGTTCTGAATTCGTTATTTGCTCTGTTTTAGTGAAGGATGAATTTAAGGGTAGTTCAATCCCTAGAACAGATTTATACATCACTGAAAAAACAATAGGGATTATAACTAGAACGAATGCGAAGGTTGAAATAAACAGCAGTATTTTCTTCATAACTCATCACCTATCTTTTCTGTATAGAAACTGATATATGTTCCATACTTCATAGCACGACGTCGTATTAAGACTCCCTTTCTACTTATCGGGCTTATATATCAGTAGTTTTAAACTGTACCAATATATGCAGGCAACTCGCTAAAAAGAATACGTTATGAACCGGTTAATAGATTTGCTTAATTAAAGTGAACAATGTTAGAAAATAATCTACAAATAATTTACTAATAACGACCGTTAAAATGATATATAAGAACTTTATTTCAAATGTTGACCCTTTTTTAAACAATTGCTCAAGTCTTGTCGCAAGTAATACTTTCCAAACAATCGGTAGCATCACAATGTACCAAATGATTGTAAAATAGGCTTGAATATTCATTATAAACCCCACCTTTTTTCTTTCATTATACCACGTAAAAAAGAAAAAGAAGGGCCAGGGGCCCTTCTTTTTTTATTCAGAAATTCTTTTTTCACCAACTCGTATTTGGTTAAGAAGTTTAACGATTTCCATCTCTGATTTGATTAAGTCTTCACGCGTTTTAGCGTTTTGTTTCTGACGCTCAGAGCGTTCAAGTTCCATTTTAGCGCGAGCTACATCAATATCTTCAGCGATCATTGCATCATTTGATAAGACGTTAATGTGGTTATTACTAACCTCAAAAACACCACTATCAATGGCAATGTAGTGCTTTACTCCATCGCTATCAATACGTAACTCACCAACTCCAAGAGGAGTCATCATTGGAATATGATTGCTTAAAACTGTAAAATCTCCATCAATACCACGTGCAAGAACTCGCTGTGCTTCCCCTTCAAATACTAGTTTATCTGGTGTTACAACGCGTACCGTCATCACTGACATGTTGCCACCTCACACTATTTGATTTTATTAGCTTTTTCAATTGCTTGTTCAATCGATCCAACTAAGCGGAAAGCTTCTTCAGGTAATTGATCATGTTTACCTTCAAGGATTTCTTTAAAGCTACGTACTGTTTCAGCAACTGGTACATAAGATCCTTTTAATCCTGTAAATTGTTCCCCAACGTGGAAGTTTTGAGATAAGAATAATTGGATACGACGAGCGCGGTGTACAACTTTCTTATCATCTTCACTTAATTCATCCATACCTAAGATGGCGATGATATCTTGTAATTCTTTGTAACGTTGTAACGTCATTTGCACACGACGAGCTACATCGTAGTGTTCTTGTCCAACGACATCTGGACTTAAAGCACGTGATGTTGACGCTAATGGGTCTACCGCTGGGTAAATCCCCATCGCTGCAATTTTACGCTCAAGGTTAGTTGTTGCATCTAAGTGGGCGAATGTTGTCGCTGGTGCCGGGTCAGTATAGTCATCGGCAGGTACATATACCGCTTGGATAGATGTAATTGAACCTTGTTTTGTTGACGTGATACGTTCTTGTAATTGTCCCATTTCAGTTGCAAGAGTTGGTTGGTAACCTACGGCTGAAGGCATACGTCCTAAAAGGGCAGAAACCTCAGAACCTGCTTGCGTGAAACGGAAGATATTATCGATGAATAATAAAACGTCTTGTTTCATTTCATCACGGAAATATTCAGCCATTGTTAATCCTGTTAAGGCAACGCGTAAACGTGCTCCAGGTGGTTCGTTCATTTGTCCGAACACCATCGCAGTTTTCTTAATAACTCCAGAGTCAGTCATCTCATGGTATAAGTCATTTCCTTCACGCGTACGTTCTCCAACACCCGCGAATACAGAAATACCACCATGCTCTTGAGCGATATTATTAATTAACTCCTGGATTAATACTGTTTTACCTACTCCGGCACCACCGAATAAACCGATTTTACCACCTTTAATATAAGGAGCAAGTAAGTCTACAACTTTAATCCCTGTTTCTAAGATTTCAACTTTTGTTGATAATTCTTCGAATTTTGGAGCTGTTTTATGAATTTGTTCTTGAGGAGCTTCTTTAGAAACTTCTCCTTTTCCGTCTACTGGTTGACCAAGTACGTTGAAAATACGACCAAGTGTTGCATTTCCAACTGGAACACTAATTGCTCCACCTGTATCCACAACTTCTAGTCCACGAACTAAACCGTCTGTTGCATCCATTGCGACAGTACGAACAACACCATCACCAAGTTGCACAGCAACTTCAAGTGTTAATGATTTTTGTTCCCCACCAACAACATAGTCAACAGTTAAGGCATTGTAAATAGCAGGAAGTTGTTCTACGTCAAACTTCACGTCTACTACCGGTCCGATAACGGCTACTATACGTCCTGTTGCCATCTGTAATGACCTCCTTCTATTCTAAGGCCGCAGCTCCACCAACAATCTCATTGATTTCTTGTGTAATCGCTGCTTGCCTTGCTCTATTATAAACTAACTGTAATTCTTTAACGATATCATGAGCATTATCCGTTGCACTTTGCATCGCATTCATACGTGATGCATTTTCAGAAAGTTTTGCCGTAATGGCAATACCATAAATGGTCCCCTCAATATACTTCGGTAAAATAGCATGAATAACTTCCGCTTCTCCTGGTTCAAATGTGTGCATCGCTTTTGACTTTTGCGCATCATTTGAGACAAGTGGCAGAATTTTTTTCGCATCTGGTTCTTGTGCAATTTTTGAAACGAAATTATTGTAAACAACAACCACTTCACTTAAGTTTCCAGCCATGTAATCATTTAATACTTGATCAACAACTGGTTGGACATCTTGATAAACAAGATCGTCTGGAACGTGTGTGTATTCATTTTCAACCGTTAATTTTTGACGTTTAGCATAGTCAAATCCTTTAGACCCAATCATATATAGCTTAAATGATTCTGCACCTAAACCTGAAATTTCTTGTTGTAATAATTTTAACACGTTCGCATTATACCCACCAGCAAGTCCACGGTCAGATGTGATAACTAAATATCCTGTACATCTACTACTGCGTTTTGCTTTGAAGAAAGGATGATGGTTCGTACTTGATGAACCTGAAATATTTCTCACCATTTCTTCTAGTGTGTTCATATAATGTTTATAATTTTTAGTTTTGACTTCAGATTTTGTTAACTTTGCAGCCGAAACCATTTGCATTGCTTTTGTAATTTGACTCGTATTTTGAGTCGATGTAATTTTATCTTTTATATCGCGCATCGAAAGAGCCATGTCGTCTCACCAACCTTTAAATTAGTTGAAAATGGCTTTGAAGCTTTCAAGTGCTTCATTTAATACATCAGTGTCTGGTAAGTCTTTAGTCTCACGAATATGCGCTAAAATTTGTGGACGTTCATTGTCTAAGAATGTATATAATTCTTTTTCAAAACGACTAATGTCTGTTACTTCAATACTATCTAAGAATCCATTTGTTAAAGCGTAAATAATGCAGACTTGTTTTTCTACTGGAATCGGTTGGTTAACACCTTGTTTTAAAACTTCAACCGTACGTTCACCACGAGCAAGTTTTGCACGAGTCGCTTCATCTAAGTCAGAACCGAATTGAGCGAACGCTTCTAATTCACGGTAAGATGCTAAGTCAAGACGTAATGTCCCTGCAACCTTTTTCATCGCTTTAATTTGAGCTGATCCCCCTACACGAGATACAGATAATCCGGCATCGATTGCTGGACGAATACCTGAGTGGAAGTAATCAGATTTTAACATGATTTGACCATCTGTGATTGAGATTACGTTTGTTGCAACGTAAGCTGAAAGGTCTCCACCTTGAGTTTCAATGAATGGTAAAGCAGTGATTGATCCGCCACCTAATTCATCGTTTAATTTAGCTGCACGTTCTAATAAACGTGAGTGAATGTAGAATACATCCCCTGGGTATGCTTCACGACCTGGTGGACGTTTTAATAATAATGATAACTCACGGTAAGCAGCAGCTTGTTTTGATAAATCATCATAAACGATTAACACGTGTTTCCCAGCGTACATGAATTCCTCAGCCATTGTTACCCCTGAGTAAGGTGCAACGTATAACATTGGAGATGGAGAAGATGCTGCAGCAGACATTACGATTGTGTAGTCCATTGCACCATGTTTCTTTAATGTTTCAACAACTGAGTTTACAGTTGATTCTTTTTGTCCAATAGCAACGTAAATACAAATAACATCTTGACCTTTTTGGTTGATGATTGCATCTACTGCGATTGCAGTTTTACCTGTTTGACGGTCCCCGATAACTAACTCACGTTGACCGCGTCCAATTGGTACTAAAGCGTCAATTGCTTTTAATCCTGTTTGTAATGGTTCAGTAACTGATTTACGAGCCATTACGCCTGACGCTTTAACTTCGATTGGACGAACTTTATTTGTATCGATTGGACCTAATCCATCGATTGGATTTCCTAATGCGTCTACAACACGTCCGATTAATGATTCTCCAACAGGAACAGACATGATGCGTCCTGTACGTTTTACTTCGTCACCTTCACTAATTGAGCGGTATTCACCTAAGATGATAACCCCTACGTTATCTTCTTCAAGGTTTTGTGCCATCCCAACAGCTCCTGATGAGAATTCAATGATCTCACCAGCCATGACGTTTTGAAGGCCATGAACACGAGCGATACCGTCACCAACTGTTAAAACAGTTCCAGTTTCAGTTACGTCTAAAACCTGCTCGTATTTTTTAATTTGCTCACGCAAAATTGCACTGATTTCTTCTGGTCTAATGGCCACTAAAGCTCACCTCTATTCTATTTTAACTCGACATTCATTAAGTTATTTTTTAAATTCTTAAGTTGTAATTTTACACTATTATCATAAACCATATTATTTAGGTTTACTTTGTATCCTGCAATTAAAGAAGAATCAATAACAGTATTAAATTGCACTTTTTGATTTAATTTTTTTGTAAAAGTATCTGTTAATTGTTGTAGTTGCGCTTCAGTTAAGGCAACAGCACTATAAACAGTTCCTTCTGTAATACCTAAATGAGTATTTACTAACTCATTAAAAGTAACTTGCATTTCAAATACATTCTCAATGCGGTCTTTATCAATTAATAACATGATAAAGTTCACTAACATTTTATTTGCATGCGTTGAAAAGGCAAGGTTTAATAATGACTTCTTCTCTTTTTTATCAATTTTAGGATGTCTTAAGATATCCATGATTTGTTTTTCTTCATTTAAAGCTTTAACAAGAGCATCAAAATCAGATTTTACATCTTCTAAGATATTAGCTTCTAAAGCAATATCGAATAAGGCTGTTGCGTACGTAGAAGCAATCTTACTCATGGCTTCCACCTACTTTAGAGATGAATTCATCGAAAATTTTATTATGATCAGCTGAATTGATTTCTTTTTGAATCACTTTTTCTGCTGAAGAAACAGCTAATTCCACAACATCTTGTCGAATTGTTGCATACACTGATTTACGTTGTTGCTCAATATCAGATGAAGCTTTTGCTAATCTTGATTGAGCTTCTGCATTTGCTTTGGCAATGATTTCATCGTGCATATGTACGGCTTGTTTTTTAGAATTTTCAACAATCATACGTGCCTCATCGCGAGCCACTTGTACTGACGCTTCAGCAGATTGCTTTAATGCTTTTGCATCCGCTTTTAACACCTCTGCGTCATTAATCTCTTTTGAGACTAACTCTTGACGTGTTTTTAAGAAATCTTTCATTGGAGCCCATAAGAAACGTTTAACAACGAAAAATAGAACAAGTGTAGAAGCAATCTGAAGTGAAAAGTTGATTAAATCCGGCATAATATAAATTTGCACGTAGGTTGCCCCCTTTCTTATCTTTGTTTAAATATAATTGAGCTCACAATTATAATAAAGTGATAAATGGGTTGATGAATAATAAGATGATAGCAACTACGAATCCGTAAATAGCTGATGTTTCGGCAATCGCTTGACCTAAGATCATCATTTGTAAAATATCACCTTTAGCTTCTGGTTGACGTCCTACTGCTGCCGCTGCTTGACCTGCTGCATTACCTTGCCCTACTCCTGTACCGATACCAGCCATTACAGCTAATCCTGCACCTACTGCTGACATTCCTAATACGAATGCCTCATTTGAAATTGATGTTGCAACTGTTTGTAAAAACATAGTTAATTCCTCCTAAGTACGTTTTAAATTAGTTTTTTGTCACTTTGCAATTATTCCATTGCACCTGAAGTCCAAATCATAGTTAACATGATGAAAATCAGCGTTTGAATAGCACCAGCGAAGATATCGAAATATCCATGTAAAAACGGTGCGACAAGTGGTGAGAACCATAGTAATCCTTGATAAATAAGGGACATGATGATACCACCACTTAAAATATTACCAAATAAACGGGCTGATAACGAAATAGGTTTCGCTAACTCACCTGTAATGTTTAATGGTAATAAGAATGGGAAATCTCCAAGATATGCATCGTATAGGTAACGACCCACACCTTTTGATTTAATACCTGAACCAATCATTAAGACAATTGTCATCATGGCTAA
>DNGE01000160.1:16907-19915 GCA_003486705.1 Bacillota bacterium | reverse complement strand
ATTAGTTCTAAGATTAATACCACGCCACTTGACGGTTTCGCAGGATCAGCTTTTTTAATCTTGCTACTACTCCAAATGATGAATATACTCAGTGCTAAGACGATCAAGATAGAGTTTACCACTGTTGGATTAACAACTTCTGTAATCCCATTCATTGAATCAATGATTGAAACAAACGGATTTGTCCCATCACCTTGCCCAACGAATATTTTAATTAGTAATTGATTCATTCTTAACCTCCTTTCATCTATAATCGCGAGATTAGGATTGTGAGATACACGTGAATTGTATGAACAGCATACGTTTAATATGTTATCCCTTAACACATTCGGCTAAACTGTTACGAAATTTGGCCAAGTGTTTATATATTCAATGACGGTTATTCTTTATCTTTTGTGTATCCAAAAGTAAAGAAGCCATCAGTTTGAATCGCAAATCGAACCATTGAAATACCAACGATAGCAGCAATAAATGCATGTGTTCCTAATTGAACAGCTAACACTAAGCTTGCCACATAAATAATAAAACGTGTTACTAAATTCGATATCATTGATGATTTAGCACCGTTTTGTTGTTTTTCAAGTGCGTTTTTAGCACCGAGGACAATAAGTCTGAAGTTAATTAAATTAACAATGACTCCTAACCAATATCCCATTAATATATTTAGCATTGGCCAGTTAAAGACCAAAGAAATACCAACAATAATAATAGTGAATACTAACCCAAGGACTAGCACTCTTTTAGGTACGACTCTGATTGGGTCTTTTTGTAATTCGCTCATGTTAATCCCTCTTATCTATTCTTGTAATAAGAATGTAGACACTCTTAATTCCGCTAGCAACACCAACAAAGATAAAAATAAGTAAAAATAACGGTGAGGTATTTAACCAACCATCTAGAAACTTACCGATGAACAATCCAACAAAAATATTAGCAATCATCGAAATACCAACTTGTGTTAATAGCGAAAGTGCCTTCATCGCTTGTACAACTTTTTGATTGTTATTCATCTATTTTGTACCGAAGATACGATCTCCACAGTCACCTAAACCTGGAACGATGTATCCTTTTTCATTTAACTTCTCATCTAAGGCAGCTAAATAAATTGTCACATCAGGATGTGCTTCATTGACTGCTTTTACACCTTCAGGAGCGCCTACTAAACAAACTAATTTAATATTTTTAGCTCCGCGATCTTTAATCGCATTAATTGCAGCGATAGCAGAACCTCCTGTTGCTAACATAGGGTCGACAACAAAGATATCACGCTTATCTAATCCATCTGGAAACTTAGCAAAATATTCAACAGGTTGTAATGTTTCTTCATCACGATAAATTCCAATATGACCAATACGCGCAGAAGGAATCATTTGTAAAATTCCATCTACCATCCCAAGCCCAGCACGTAAGATTGGAACCACGACCATCTTCTTACCTGAAATAACTTGTGCTTTCGTTTTCGTCACGGGTGTTTCAATTTCAATTTCTTCAACAGCTAAATCACGTGTGATTTCATATACCATTAACCCACCAATTTCATTAATCATTTGACGAAATTGTGTCGTCGGTGTTTCTTTTTGACGAATTTGAGTTAATTTATGAAGAATTAATGGATGATTCAAGATATTAACCTGTAGCATATACTCACCTCTTCTAAAAATGTTTTTAATTATGTTAGTTATTCTACAACTTTTTGGTACTATTTTCAACGAATAATATACTAAAAAAAGCTCTTTCTTTGTTATTATACCGATTTTTTACATAAAACGACAATTCCTAGAAATAAAATGGTTTCACTCACTTATCATTCTTAACAAAATAGCACATTTGTATGAGAAGTAACAAAAAAAATCCTAAATTATTTAGGATTTTAAGCGTTTTCATACTTTGATATTTTCTCGATTCTAGCAACATGACGGTCACCTTCAAATTCAGTACTTAACCAAACTTTTACAATTTCCGTTGCAAGTCCAGGACCTACAACACGTCCTCCCATTGCTAAAACGTTAGAATCATTATGTGCACGAGTCGCTTGAGCAGAAAACAAATCATGAACTAACGCACAACGAACACCTTTTACTTTGTTCGCTGCAATACTAATTCCGATTCCAGTTCCACAGATTAAAATTCCACGATCAAACTCTTTTGAAGCAACCGCTTCACCTACTTTAATTCCATAATCAGAATAATCAACAGAAGCTTCATTGTAGCAACCAAAATCTTGATATTCTACCCCTAATTCTTGTAATGTTTTTAAAATGTCTTGTTTTAAGGCAAATCCACCATGATCACTTGCAATGGCTACTTTCATGAATCATCGCTCCTTTTATTAAAAATCATCTATCCTTTATATTATAACACATTTACACATATTGGCGGCTTTATTTCAACAAAAATTCCTCACCTTTCTGATGAGGAACCAAAAAATATTAGACATCTAACTGAATGCTTAATACCGAAACATTCTCAGAATCTGAAATATCTGATAGTTTTAAATCAAGCTGTTGTTGATGCTCACAAAATCCAAGCATCTCAAACAAATGTGTTGCATACTGATTAGTCGCCATTGCTACTAACTGTTTTATCTCTCGCCCTTTTGCTTTCGCATACAATTCAAAAAATAAATTCACAATCAAATCAGGCGTCACCGTTTTATCATAAACAAAATATCTAATAATCCCCACTTCATCAAATGGCTCATAAGAAACCATTCCAATCACTTCATTAAAACGCATTGCTAAGACGGAATGGTTTACAATATCCATGTTTACCTGATCCAATGTTGTAACTTTTTTTAAAAATTCAATAACGACAGCTTCATCTTCAACTTCATATCTTTTAACAACTTCATGCATAAGAAAAACCCCCTTCTAAACCACTATATGTTCAAAAGGGGGAAATATTATTAATTTTTTAAAAATGTTCTCAATGGGATTGGGATGTTTAAGCAATTCTTAGTATTCATCTTCGTATAAGTACCAAGACGCTTTTTCATTTGTTGACGCTTT
>DNGE01000160.1:15622-16604 GCA_003486705.1 Bacillota bacterium | reverse complement strand
GATTCTTGCGCTGATTCCATCGCTGTATATTGACCATTCCATCCATCATCGTCTGATTCACTCTCAGACATTGAAGGACCTAAACATAAACCTGGATTCATAAAGCACCACCAGTTACTTCCGCCACCTTCTCCAAGTGTAATAACTAAACTTTCATAGTATCCTTCTTCATAAACGACACCATCTAACACTTTTTCTGGGAATAAGTGAGCACCGTAAGTAATATTAAATCCTTCTTTATATTGAATAGAACTTAAAACATGATCCACACGATTTTCAAGATTCGTTACTTCTTGTGCAATAAACTCACGTGTTGATACTAAATCAGTTAAGTTTTCAGCATTTTCAGTTAAAAACTCATCAATTGCATACTTTACCATTTTTTTAGCTTGTTGATCTTCGTATTTATTTGAGTTTGGAATAATACGAATTCTAACTGCTACATCTGAAACAACATTTTCTGTTTCATCCGTCTCAGCGACAACTTTGATATCCTTTTGAATTCCAGGCTCTGTCATCCCTATATTATAAACCACGACCATCATTATAAATGTTACGAAAATAATTAATTTTGTTTGATTGCTCATTTGAAACACCATCCCTTTCCTTGATAACTCAGTATGGGATGTTTGTTTTTAAAATAAACACAGTATTCCTATTTTTTTAATTATTATTCATAACTTTTTGAATTTCTTCCCAAGAAATCGCTCCTTGGCGTAAAATTACCGGTGGATTCACCGTACAATCCAAGATTGTTGACGGAATTTGTTCTTTTGTCGGCCCCCCATCAACGCTGAGGTCCGCCAACTGAACAACCGGATTATCCGGATCAACCTCAGTTGGACTTGGCTCACCCGACATGTTAGCACTTGTCGTGGCCAGCGGCCCAAGCGCCTCTAACAGTTTAAGCGCCGCTTTGTGATTCGGAATTCGAATCCCAACCGTATCTTTCCCACGCGTGATTTCATCTAACAGCTGAATC
>DNGE01000160.1:15079-15381 GCA_003486705.1 Bacillota bacterium | reverse complement strand
CGACCTCAGGGCTCAACGGCCCCACAATGTCTTCCATTTGCTTTTGATTAGCGCAAAGGATAATCAACGACTTTTCACTGGGGCGATGCTTAATATCATAAATACGCTTAATTGCGCTCGGTGATTGTATGCATCCACCTATTCCATAAACAGTATCCGTTGGAAACACGATCGTATGGTTTAATGTAAGACTAGGGATTATGTTTTCTAAATCTTGCTCCAAAATAATCACACACATAGCCTCCTATTCATTTATAACTAAATTCTAATACAATTTCTATTCTTCTATATTAATGTTTCCC
>DNGE01000160.1:13491-14764 GCA_003486705.1 Bacillota bacterium | reverse complement strand
CGGGAATTTCACGGAGAACGTCGAACCGCTTCGCCGACGTATAGTTCCTCTAACAACGCTACGCGTTGAGAGGAACTAACAAAAGAAGGGCGCCCTAAAGGCTCCCTCTATTAGTTATTAATAATGATCGTCATGCGATCTTTTCCGTTTAAATCTTTTAATGTTTCAAATTTAGCATTTGGGAAGTGTTGCTTCACAAGTTCAGCCATTCCTTCGCGGTGGTTGTACGCATGCTCAAATGCAATGATATTTTTCTCATTTACGACTTTGTGTGCGTCTTTTAAGATTTGACGATAGAATTTTAATCCATCTTCTCCACCGAATAAAGCTAAATGTGGTTCATTGTCTTTTACTAATGGGTCCACATCTTCACTTAATGGGATATATGGAGGATTAGAAACTAAGATATCAAATTTTAATCCGCGTTCAATTAACGGTTGTAACATATCACCTTGATAGAATGTTACATTAGCACCTAAGTTTTTAGCATTTTGTTTTGCAACTTCTAAAGCTTCTTCAGATAATTCAGTCACCGTAACCGTCATGTTTGGCTCTTCAACAGCAAGCGTCACACCAATCGCTCCACTTCCTGTTCCAACATCAACAAGCTTCACTGCTTGACCATCAAATACATCATCATATGTAGATAACACATTCGCCACTAACTCTTCTGTTTCAAAACGTGGAATTAACACATCTTCATTAACAATAAATTTATGTCCGAAAAATGTTTCATAACCCATAATGTGTTGCACTGGAATGTTTTCTTCAACGTATGTTTTTACAGCCTCTTCAAACTGTTGTGCCATACCTTCTTCAACAGCCATGTTCATATCAGCAATGATTTCATAGCTCTCTTTATTTGTTACGTGCATTAATAATAATTTAACTGCTGAATCTTCTTTTCCATTTTCAAGAGCATAATCTTCTGCCCATTTTAATAGTTCTCGCATTGTTTTCAAAGTTATCACCGTCTTTTTTAAATTCTTCATCATTTTACTTCATATTTGGAAAAGTTGCAAATTTAACTACTTTATATTATTGCTGAGTTTCATTTTATTATAAACAAACTCACATCTTTTTACCAAACTTAACGGCGCCCTCCTACATTCAAGCACCTTCCACCCTATAAATTAAACACGATCTAAAGCCTAATCAAAACTACTATTCCTCGTATACATAATCCTTGTAAATAACATTAAACCATTCAACTATCATTAATAGAACTTTACCTAAACAGATATCTCTAACACTTCAAATCAAAAAAGTTTGC
>DNGE01000160.1:13117-13260 GCA_003486705.1 Bacillota bacterium | reverse complement strand
TTCAGTTAGCAGTAATTTAAATAAATATAAATATTTTTTTATTAGCTTGTTTAAAAATTTTAAAAACGACCTATACTATTATTGTCAGGAAGTCAATGAAGCTTCTTGGCATACTCTTCCCCCATATAAAACTTTATTTCATT
>DNGE01000160.1:12206-12856 GCA_003486705.1 Bacillota bacterium | reverse complement strand
CTCTCCCAAAGTATTTTATACTTTACTCCCTTAAAAGAGCTTAAACTTTTTTAAATCTCTACTCATCTCCCCCCTGATGAGTCTAAAGGGTTCCACACCCTATCCCCCAAAAGTGGTGTGGAAGAATTTATTAATCATAAGGAACTCCTTTATTTTTCCCCCTAAAAAGCACCCTTCCCCCAGGGTGCTTTTTCTTTTTCAAAAAATCTATATGTACAAAATACACTCACTTTTCTATTTCATAAAAATATAGTCTCATAAAATGAATATCCAAAACTTAAGAATACTCGTATACTTGGGTATTTACACTAAAGTTATAAACTAAACTGCCTGAACATTTTCATCTATCTATTTGATTTAACTATCAGCAAAGCTGTCATTAGGTTATTTCAGGGGATAATCAAATCCTTTTTAAAAGTACATAAATAAAACTCCCATAAACATTTCTAACTTTGCTCAAGTTAAAAACTTCATATCTTTTTCAATAAAATTTTAAAGTAAAATCGTAGAAATTTACTTAATTAAATTTTTTTTATTTTTTTTAGATTATTGTGATTAGAAATCAAATAACCTGCTCATAATACTATTGTCAGGAAGTCAATGAAGCTTCTTGACATACTCTTCCCCCCCATATAAAACTTTATTTCATT
>DNGE01000160.1:8790-11961 GCA_003486705.1 Bacillota bacterium | reverse complement strand
CTCTCCCAAAGTATTTTATACTTTATCCCCTTGAACGAGAAAAGACTTTTTCTGATCTCTACTCATCTCCCCCCGATGAGACCCAAGGGCTCCATTACCCTCACCCCCCCAGAGCGGTAATGGAAAAACTTTTGAACAGTGAAGGCCCCCCTCCTTTACTGTTCTCCCCCCCAAACAAAAAAGCTCCCTTCCCCCAGGGAGCTTTTTTCATGCTCTGCATAAATAAAGGCGCTCCACGCGGAGCGCCTTTATTTATTTAATAGTTCTGAGACGGTTAAAAATTCATAGCCTTGTTCTTTCAGTCCAACAATAATCCCTTGAATTGCATCTAAGGAAGAATCATTATACATAGGATGTAATAAAATAATAGACCCTGGTTGCACCTCTGATATCGTATAGTCAACTTTTTCTGCAGCTGTCTCAACATACGTATCTGGTTCAATATCGAAAGTTATATTCGTCAGTCCATACTTATTTAAATAATACGGTAAGATGACAAGCTTTTTACAATAAGGGGAGCGAAAATACATCGGACCTGTGTAGCCCATCTGCCTAATTAATTCGTTTGTTTTTAGTATTTCATTTTCAATAAAACTCGGTGACTTAAAGACGTTTTTAGCATGTGAATATGTGTGATTCCCCACTTCATGACCCGCCTCTATAATCTTTTTAGCTAAGTCAGGATGTGCTTCGATTTCTTTTCCTGTTAAATAAAACGTTGCTTTAATTTCATTGCGATTTAAAATATCCAAAATAGCCTCTGTTTTTTCAGTTGGCCCGTCATCAAATGTTAACGCAACAACTAACTCATCTGTTTCCACTCGGTTAATAATATTTCCAAATAACTGAACGCTTCTTGAATTCATAAAATAATACGTTCCAATCATTAATGCCACAAGTCCGATTATACTGGATAAAATAATTGTTAATTTCGGTTTAATTCTCATCGTATCACCTCTTCACTTACTTTAGCACAAAGCAATAGCTGAAAATGTAAAAAAAAGTATCCAACCTGTGGATACTTTTTCACTTTATGATTATTCTTGACCCGATAACTTACGTTTTTGTTCTTCCGTAATTAACGCTTCAATAACTGGCTCTAACTTACCTTCTACAACGCGATCTAACTGTTGAATTGTAAATCCAATACGGTGATCCGTTACGCGGTTTTGTGGATAGTTATAAGTTCTGATTTTTTCAGAACGTTGACCCGTTCCGATTTTAGAACGACGCTCTTCACCCTCAGCATCTAAACGCTCTTGCATAATTGTATCGTAAATACGAGTTTTTAATACTTTTAAGGCATTGGCTTTATTCTCATGTTGAGATTTTCCATCCTGACATGATACAACGATTCCCGTTGGAACGTGAGTTAAACGTACTGCTGATTTCGTTGTATTTACTGATTGTCCTCCAGGACCAGATGAACAGAATGTATCAACACGAATATCATTCATGCTAATTTCAACATCTACTTCTTCTGCTTCAGGCATAACTAATACTGTTGCCGTTGATGTATGAATACGCCCTTGCGTTTCAGTGGCAGGTACACGTTGAACACGGTGTGAACCTGATTCATATTTCATGTATGAATAAACACTTTCACCTGAGACCATGAACTCAACTTGAGACATTCCTCCAGCTTCAGCATAATCAATATTCATAACTTGGATTTTCCATCCTTTAACCTCAGCGTATTTTACATACATACGGTAAAGGTCTGATGCGAAGATATTTGCTTCATCTCCACCAGCAGCTCCACGGATCTCAACGATAACGTTTCGCTCATCGTTTGGATCTTTAGGAATTAATAAGATTTCTAAACGCTCTTCATATTCAGGAACTTTTGGTAATAAATCTTCTAATTCCATTTCCGCCATTTCACGGATTTCTGGATCTGAATCTTTTTCCATTTCTCTTAAATCTTCGATTGAAGATGTAATTTCTTTATATTCACGATAAACGTTAACTGTCTCTTCTAAACCGCGTTGCTCTTTAGATAATTCAGTTAATTTCTTAATATCTGTTACAATCGCTGGATCAGACATTAATTCATTAATTTTTTCATAACGTTCTTCGATCGCTTCTAAACGTTCAAACATGTAAAGACCTCCTCAAGTTGTCGTACTCTTAATTATAATATAGATTATTTATCTCGTCAAAAAACAATATTTGTTTATCTTTTAACAATTTATCTTCCTAGAAGTCTGGAACACTCTCTTCAGGCACAAACGTTAAGTTTTCAAAGCGACTAATTTCTTTTCTAAACGCAAGTTTAACTGTTCCAACAGCACCATTACGGTGCTTTGCAAAAATAATCTCAATGATATTATCATTCACTTCTGCTTCTTTTTTATAGTAATCATCTCGGTACAAGAATGTAACGATATCGGCATCCTGCTCGATCGACCCCGACTCACGTAAGTCAGACATCATCGGACGCTTATCTTCACGCGACTCAACCGCACGCGATAACTGAGATAAGGCGATAACCGGAATTTTAAGTTCACGCGCCATTTCTTTTAACATACGCGAGATTTCCGATACCTCTTGTTGACGGTTTGAACCGTTTGATTTACTACCTGATAATAACTGTAAGTAGTCAATCATAACAAGCCCAAGGCCATGTTGCTGGTGAAGCTGGCGGCATTTCGCACGTAACTCCCCAACACGAATCCCAGGCGTATCATCAATATAAATCCCTAGTCCACCTAATACATCTGTCGCAATTTTTAAAGAGCGCCAATCCGGACCTTCTAATTGTCCCGTTTTTAACTTTTGAGCTTCAATGCGACCTTCCGCACAAATTAAACGGGTAACAAGCTGGTCGGCCCCCATCTCGAGACTAAAGATGGCGCAGTTTACTTTATTGTATTTAGCAACGTTTTGCGCAATATTTAACGCAAACGCTGTTTTCCCCATGGCAGGACGGGCTGCCACAATGATTAAGTCATTGCGTTGAAGACCTGATGTCATTTTATCAAGCGCATCAAATCCTGTTTTTAACCCTGTAATTTCACCATGTGTTTTTGATAATTTCTCGATATTTTGAATAACGTCGGATAAGACATTATTAATTTCTTTGAAATCAGAACCTTGATTAAAGCGAGATAATCCAGCAAACTTTTGCTCCGCTTCATCAATTAAATCTTTCGTTAATGTTTCAGGATT
>DNGE01000160.1:4235-8474 GCA_003486705.1 Bacillota bacterium | reverse complement strand
GTTGTCACATCGACCCCTTTATTTTGTTCCATCAACGTCATCATCACTTCGTATATAATACGGTGACGATGATGATAAAAATCATCAGCTTGTAACTTTAATTTAACGGTCTCACAGACACGTTCATCAAGCAACATAGCCCCGAGGATGGCTTGCTCAGCATCGGTGCTATGCGGCATTTGGCGATTAGTCATCTCTATCATTTGAGCAAGTTCCTCCTATAAATTATTTTTCTTTAATTTGAACATTAATTGTAGCACGAACTTCTGGATGTAACATGATTGGAACACGAGCCATTCCAAGTCCGCGAATTGGATCTTCTAATTCCATTTTTCGTTTATCTAATTTAATGTTAAATTGCTTTTGGAACTCTTCAGCAATTTGTTTTGTACTCACTGAACCGAAGACACGTCCGTTATCTCCAGCTTTTACTTTTACGATAACTGTTTTTTCTTCTACAACTACTTTTAATTTTTTAGCATCTTCTAACTTCATAGCCTCTTCTGCTGCTACTTGTTCTTGCTCACGTTTTAATTTATTCATATTTGCTGTTGTTGCTTCAGCTGCTTGATTATTTTTAATTAAGAATCCTGCATATCCATTTGGGAACTCTTTAAGTTCTCCTTTTTTTCCTTTACCTTTAACATCTGTTAATAAAATAACTTTCATGTTATTCACCACTTTCTTCACATTCTAATACAATAACTTCTTTTAATTTTAACACTGCTTGTTGAATTGTTACATTTTTCATTTGCGTTGCAGCATTATTTAAATGGCCACCGCCACCTAATTGTTCCATAATCATTTGAACGTTAATGTCACCGAGTGATCTTGCACTAATACCAATCGTATCTTCATTAATTTTCGAGATAACAAATGATGCTTTAATATTTTGAACATTTAATAACTCATCTGCCGCTTGCGCAATCTGAACTTTTTCAAGTACCATGTCGTCATCAGCAGGTGCAATAATAAATGATTCTTTAAAGATTTCCGACTTCTCAATTAAATGCGCTTTGCTATAGTAATTTTCAAGCGGCGTTCTTAATAACTGTTGCACCACTTTTTCTTCCGCACCATGTTGTTTTAAAATGGCTGCCGTTTCATACGTACGACGTCCTGTATGATAAGAGAAACGTCTTGTATCAACAATAATACCGGCGAGCATGATCGATGCTTCTAATTGCGTCATTCTAATTTTTTGTGAATAGTAATCAAACATATCCACAACTAACTCAACGGTTGATGATGCATACGGTTCTGTAAATGAAAGAACCGAATCAATTGTTTCAACCCCACGTCTATGATGGTCAAAGACCGCAATTTTTTTCGCTTTTGACACTAATAATGGTTCAATCACGAGTTTTGGATCTTGCGTATCTGCTACGACTAACAACGTATTTTTTGTTAATAATTCAAGTGCTGTTTCAGATGAGATAAAATGATTCTTTAATTTTTCATCATTTTTAATCGCTTGAACAAAATTCTCAGCCGTCTTATCTAACTCAGATTGCTTTAATACAATGTACGCTTCTTTTTTCGAAGCCGCACTCATACGAAGCAACCCAATACTTGCCCCAATCGCATCAACATCAGGGAAACGATGTCCCATAATAATAACACGATCACTATCGCGAACTAAACGCTCATATGCTTGTGCATTAACGCGGGCACGCACGCGATTACGTTTTTCAACTGGATTTGTTTTACCACCGTAAAATAAAAACTTATCTTCCGATGCAATCTTGATGGCAACCTGATCCCCACCGCGACTTAGCGCTAAATCTAACATATAATTCGCGCGTTGACCAAGCTCAGCGTAATCCTCATAACCCGTCGCAATCCCCATACTAATGGTTAATAAGACATCATTTTCTTTGGCGAGTTCACGAATTTTATCAATAATCGTAAACTTATTCTGTCTTAATTGTTGAAGCACCTCATTTGAGAACATTAAGACAAAGCGGTCAACCGCTGTACTACGAACAAAAATATCATGTTGATCGGCCCACTGCATAATCATCGAAACGATTTTACCATACATTTCACTTTTTTCTTGTTCATTTAAATTGTGAATGACTTCATCATAGTTATCCATAATTAACAACCCAACAACAGGCTTTTCATTAATATATTGTTCATTTAAATTAGCATAATCAGTGTGATCCGTTAAATACAATAATCGTTCATCTTTATCATGTTGAAAAGAATACGTATTTTCATCTAATTTAATTTCAAAGCTTGCCTCTCCTTTTATAATCGATTCATATAAAAAGAGATTAATATTTTCTAATTTGCTTCCGAGTAATTCATCTGCAAACACTCGCTTGGCATATGGGTTAAACCATGTGATTTCGTTATCTTCGTTGTATAATATAATCCCGATCGGTAAATGATTAAAAACCGTCTCACCTGCATGTTTCACCCGATACGATATCGCTTCAACCTCTTTACGCATTCTTGATTTCCCTTGATAATAGGCGTTCACTTTATACACACCATCTCCAACGAGATACAAAAAGATAATCAATGAGACTAAATCATTTTGTAAAAACGCATAAATCCCTGTAATTAAGATAAACAAACCCGATACGATGACGTATCCAATTTGATCTTTGTATTCATCCCAAAACGTTTGATTTTTTTTCATTTTACTACCCTCCTTCTCTTAAGAACTCTTTAAAGCAAAACGACTGCGATAATTAAACACAGCGTCCATCATCCCAAGCATTGAAACAATCAAACTTAAATTCGAAAGCAAGGCAAATACCATAATGACAATGGCGAGTCCCTTTTGAGAACGTGCTTTAAAGAAACTATAAATCAACACAAATCCCTGAATTAAAAATAAGAGATTTAGTAAGACCATGACATTAATAAAGACAACTTGTAAACTTTCATTGCTAATAAACATCGCTAACAGATTACAAATAAATAAAACAACAACCGGCATCGTACCTAATTGAAACTCAGATAACGGCTCCGATTTAATTTCAGCAATATTCATTCGCTTCAATACAACCGTTCCAAGCTTTTCACTAATAAACGCGCTAACGCCACCAACAAAAATTAATAACGTTGGCATGAGCATTGAAATAATGCTTGGAATTGATTCACTCAACTCATTATACAAATCAACAGCCGATGAAACATTCTCTTGACCGAGTGATTCAACAAGCCCATTTGCAATCGCAATAGATTCTTGAATCATCTCAATGAGCATATCTGACATATTCATACCCGTTAAAACTTTCGTACTCAGCGGTAACACAATAACAAAGATCAGTGCAGCATTTAAAATTCGATTCCAGTATGGCCACCCCTCGCACATACCGATTGCTAATACGACACCAACTAAACCGTATAATAACGTCGTAAACAACCCAAAAACTGATCCAATTAAATACGTTCCAACCAAACATCCCACAAACATCCAAACTAAATCAGACACCTTCTTATGCGTGAGATGGAAAATAATAAACGGCAGTGGCAATGCAAACGATAACAACTCCGGAAAGATCCCGATAAAATACAAAATAAAAAAGACAAAATAAATAGCTATCATCATCGCCGCATTGACGAGCGACCTGGTTTTCATTTGATTTACCCCCTTAAGGAAATGTTGAATATACCTTTACATATTATAACATAAATGCCTTCTTCTTAGTATACTTGAAACACCTTCATTTTAGTTACGAAATCCAATAGTTTTGCAAATTTCCGTCACTTTTATAACAAAATCCGCCCTTTTGAATACACTGTAATGAACCCATAAATTTTTAATGCTATTTCGAAAGGAGCCCACACCATGTTTGAAAACAAAACCCTTACATCACGTCCTACCCTTTTCAACGCAACTAGCACTTCAAACACCATTTCCGTCACCGTTATCCCACACAAACTCCCCATCCCACTACAAGATGACCCACTCTACAACACCTTCTTACATCCATCCCAAATCGAACTCATCCAAAAAGCAAAATCCGATGGTTACATAAACTCCCCCAACACAGCACCCACACTTTTTATAAAAAACGAAAAACCCGATATCAAAAAACAACCAGAACCCTTACCACAGCCCGAAGAAATCGAAACAATCAGAGAAGACTTCATCACCCTTCAACCAAATCCCACAAAACACTACTACATAAACCTAGACCGCCACAACCTTGACCACTACAACGTCCTTCTTAACGCCACAACACACAATCCGCTGCCATACCATGATTTATTCTCACC
>DNGE01000160.1:2324-3920 GCA_003486705.1 Bacillota bacterium | reverse complement strand
TTTTTAGTAGAACAACCAAAAAACCCCTCTCAATTTTGAGAGGGGTTTTATAATGGGCCCTGATGCATTCATCTAAGATGTCACCAAAAGTATAAGTCCTTTGCATCCATGGTGATTAATAAAGGTTGAATTTATTATTTAAAAAAGGGCGCGTAAAGCGCCACTATTTAAACAAAAGATATTACTATTCTGCAGAGAATGGTAATAAAGCCATGTGACGAGCGCGTTTGATAGCAACTGTTAATTCACGTTGGTATTTAGCGCTAGTTCCTGTTACACGACGAGGTAAGATTTTTCCACGATCTGAAATGAAACGTTTTAATAAATCTACATCTTTATAGTCGATTTTCGTAATTTTGTTTGTAGTGAAATAACAAACTTTACGACGACGACGTCCTCCACGACGGAAATTTTGAGCCATGATGGTGCCTCCTTTTCGGTTATATTATTTTTTTAAAAATTAAAATGGTAAATCATCATCTGATATATTAATAGTTGAACTAAAGTCTGGTTCATTATTAAATGACCCTGCCGGATCCGGGAAGACATTTGAAGTTGGTGCTACATATGACCCACCACCAAATGAATTAGATGATTGAGGGAAATTGTTTGATGCACCAGCACCACCATATCCTCCAAAACCACCCATCTCTTGTGATTGCCCATAAGCGCCACCTTCACGATTTTGCGATGAACGTGGTTCTAAGAACTGAACACTTTCAGCGACAACTTCAGTCACATAACGTTTTGAACCATCCTGAGCTTGATAGCTACGTGTTTGAATACGTCCTTCAACTCCTAAAAGAGATCCTTTACGTACAAACTTCGCCATATTCTCAGCTTGGTTACGCCATGCCACACAGTTGATAAAATCTGCTTCACGCTCTCCATTGGCAGAAGTGAAAGTTCGATTAACCGCAATGCTAAACTGCAAAGATGCAGTACCATTAGTAGTGTATTTAAGTTCAGGATCACGAGTTAAACGGCCAACTAAAACAACTCGATTAATCATTGCGTTCACTCTCCTTAAGTTCTAATATAGTTCTTATTTTTCTTCTTTGATTGCGATGTAACGGATAACGTCTTCGCTAATTCCGCATAAACGATCGAATTCGTTTTTAGCTTCGATAGTAGCGTTAACAGTTAATACTACATAGTAACCTTTAGTGAAATCTTCGATAGCGTATGCTAAGTCACGCATACCCCACTCTTTAGCTTCTAATACTTCAGAGTTCATGTTAGCAAACATGTTATTGAAGTTTTCGATTACCGCTTTACGTCCTTCTTCTTCTAAGTTTGGACGAACTACGTACATAATTTCGTATTTTCTCATTATAGTGCACCTCCTCTTGGTCTAGACGGCCCAATAACACGGGCAAGGAGTAATAATCTATTACTCACAGTCACCTATTATAGCAAATACCTAACTAAATTGCAACAAATAAAAACATTTTGTACTTACCTTTATATTACAATTAAAACAAGACGCTATAATAAAGCAATGCTTACCCAGTCCATCTCTTTATATTGTGGGCTTGTCTTGCACGATTTAAACTAAAAATATAATTCCTTTATTAAACAATGTCACGGCGGATA
>DNGE01000160.1:1643-2012 GCA_003486705.1 Bacillota bacterium | reverse complement strand
GACAAGAGACTTGGATGTAAACTAACTCTCTTTTTAAATGATGACTTACAAAAACATATCTTCCCTTTATATCGATCCTTTCCTTAACAACAGATGACATACCTAAACAAAAAAAGTTCCAAAAATCAAACGAACCAAATATAAAATAACTTTGACTTCGTCATAATCCATTCCTCTTTTACGACTTATAAACTACCTTTCGCATTCCTGCTCCTGAGGCCTCATGAGGTAATTGTTTAAACCCAAACGTTTAGTAAACTGGTTCTTTTCCTTGCGCTGCAATCAATCCTAAACTCAGACGTCCATCTACTTCAAAATTTTAGCTTACCTTTTCAAACTAACAAATCTCCATTATGATTCCCTTTTTTA
>DNGE01000160.1:0-1353 GCA_003486705.1 Bacillota bacterium | reverse complement strand
TGTCATTCCGTTATATAAAAAAACAAACCGTGCAATTCACACCGCACGGTTTGTTCTATATCAATATCATTAAACGTTGAAACGGAATAACATAACATCTCCATCTTGTACGATGTATGCTTTTCCTTCTAAACGATAACGTCCCGCTTCGCGAGCCGCAACTTCAGAACCATATTTTAATAAATCATCATAAGATACAGTTTCCGCGCGGATAAATCCACGCTCGAAGTCACTGTGGATAACCCCAGCACATTGTGGAGCCGTCATTCCTTTAATGAATGTCCAAGCACGAACTTCTTGCACACCAGCTGTGAAGTAAGTCGCTAATCCTAATAAATCATAAGCTTCGCGGATTAATTGATCTAATCCACTTTCTTCAATTCCTAATTCCTCTAAGAAAGCAACTTTTTCTTCGTCTTCTAATTGAGAAATTTCTTCTTCAATACGAGCGCAAACTTTAATAACTTTTGCCCCTTCTTTTGCTGCGTACTCTTTTAATGCCACAACGTGTTCATTATCATCAGCACCCATTAAATCATCTTCACCAACGTTTGCCACATATAAAATAGGCTTTAACGTTAATAATTGTAAATGTTTAACCGCAGCAAGATCGTCTTTATCTAACTCTAAAGCACGAGCAGGTAACTCTTGATCGAAAGCTTCTTTGATACGCTCTAAAACAGCGATCTCAGCTTTCGCGTCTTTATCTCCTGATTTAGCTTGTTTCCCTAAACGAGAAATACGACGATCCACTTGCTCCATGTCAGCTAAGATTAACTCTAAGTTAATAACCTCAACGTCACGAATTGGATCAACCGAACCTTCAACGTGAATAATATCTCCATCTTCAAAACAACGCACCACTTGCGTGATGGCATCTACTTCACGAATATTAGCTAAGAACTTATTTCCTAACCCTTCCCCGTTACTTGCACCACGTACAAGACCTGCAATATCAGTAAATTCAAAAGTCGTTGGAACTGTCTTTTTAGGTTTAACAAGTTCCGTTAATTTATTTAAACGCTCATCCGGTACTTCAACCACACCTACGTTAGGATCAATCGTCGCGAACGGATAATTTGCCGCCTCAATCCCCGCTTGTGTAATTGCATTAAATAACGTCGATTTCCCAACGTTAGGTAAACCTACGATTCCAGCTGTTAATGCCATCTCAACACATCCTTTTCTATAACCTAATCATGTTGTATACATCAAAAAATATATCTTTTTTATTTTACACTATTTCTAATATTTTAGCAAAATCAAAATATTACCTCATATCGCTACTTAACGCATTTCTCGTATATTATCTCCTTCACCCTAAAATTCTAAACTTTTTTTCAAACAAAAAAA
>DNGE01000054.1:4873-5088 GCA_003486705.1 Bacillota bacterium | reverse complement strand
CCTGCCGCTTGTAACTTATCTAACATTTCATCTAATTCTAATTGTCCAAACAACGGATCAAAAACACCTAATTTCATGACAAATTCCCCCTTATTTCAATAAATTATTCAAGTATTCAAAACTAATCTTAACAGCTTCCATCGGTTTTTTATTAAACGCCTCTTGCTCCACAATAAACCATTCCACACCTTTTGCCGCCTGAATAAATGAGCTGA
>DNGE01000054.1:3919-4602 GCA_003486705.1 Bacillota bacterium | reverse complement strand
AAACGATCGCGATAATTTTCCATAAACTCAAGCGTATCAATCGCCGCATACTCCGTCCAGTACGTATCAAGCTCAAGCTTTACTAACTCAGCATCCGTACTTTCTAACAAATATTCCATTACCGTTTTCCCACTATGCGATTTAAACTCATGAGCGTGATTATGATAAGCCAGTTGCAGCCCTGAATCTTTAACCACTTTCCCTACTTCATTTAACTTTTTGAAGAATGCTTGCCACTCTTCCAACGTTTCAAACGTCGCCCATGGGCAAACAATGACCGTGTTTCCAATTTCTTTTTCAAACTCAATGACAGCATCTAAATTAGTAAATAGCGCCTCGTATGGAATGTGCGACCCTGCCACGCTTAAATTTAATTGCGCTAATTTTTCTTTAATTTCAGTTGCCGTTTTATTATAGTACCCAGCAAACTCAACCCCTTCGTATCCGATTGCCGCTACGTCTTCTAATGTTTTAAAAAAATCTAACTCCATCTCTTCTTTCAATGTGTATAACTGAACGCCGATTTTTTTCATGATATCCCCTCAAATTTATAAAATTAAATTGCCATGTATTTCGATTCTTTTTCGCCAAGACTTCCATTCCTCAGTAATTGAGGCTTACTCTAAACTTTTCTATTAAATCCAGATTCAAATCGCAACTCGCCTATGAAATTCGATAAAGTC
>DNGE01000054.1:2101-3644 GCA_003486705.1 Bacillota bacterium | reverse complement strand
TAAACGCACTTCTCATCTTTTTATTTTATTCAAACGCAACCGGTTGTCCTGTTTTTGCTGACTCATAAATAGCTTCTAAGATTTGTGTTACGACTAATGCTTGCTCTGGTTTTACTAGTGGTTCTGTGTCATTGACAATGGCATCAACCCATTGTTGTGCTTCTAAAATGTGTGGTTCTTCTCCTGCTCCGTCAAAGAAATCAACACCAGCGGCACCGAGTCCCACTTTATTTACAAATAGTTTTCCATGAGCATGACCGTTTAGTTGAAGTCCGTCTTTCATATCGGCTCCGCCTTTTGTTCCACAAAGTGTCACTTGTGCTTCACCGGTTTCACGAATATTTAAGGCCCAAGATGCATCTAAGCTAATTGTTGCCCCATTTTCCATGGTGATAAATCCAAATGCTGAATCTTCCACTGTAAATTCAGATTGATCCCAAGGTCCAAACGCATTTCCTGGACGTTCCATATTTCCTAATTTATGATACACATTTCCTACGACATATTTAGGTTTATAGTTATCCATCATCCATAACGTTAAGTCTAAGGCATGTGTTCCGATATCGATTAATGGTCCACCACCTTGTTGTTCTTCATCTAAGAATACTCCCCACGTTGGAACCGCGCAGCGGCGAATGGCGTGAGCGCGCGCAAAGTAGATTTCTCCTAATTCATCTTCTTCACAAACTTCATTTAAATATAAACTATCTGGTCTAAAACGATTTTGATACCCAATCGTTAATTTTTTACCTGTGCGTTTTGCTGCCTCAACCATTGCCTTTGCGTCTGCTGCTGTTTTTGCCATTGGCTTTTCACACATTACATGTTTGTCAGCTTCCATTGCCGCAATTGAAATTTGTGCATGTGATTTATTCGGTGTTAAAACGTGTACGAAATCAATGCTTTCATCTTTTAATAATTCTAAATAATCGGTGTAAACTTTGGCATCCTCTACACCGTATTTTTCTTTTGCATTCACAGCGCGTTCTTCTACAATGTCACAAAATGCAACCATTTCTACATTTTCTAAACTTGCTAACGCTGGTAAATGTTTATTGTTGGCGATGCCCCCGCATCCAATAATTCCGACTTTTAACATGTTAAGTCCCCCTTAAATTGTTTTGATATTTACATCGTTATTATACTTAGTTTGACTAACGCTTTCTTCCCATCTAATTGTTTTATATATCTCAAATATTGCGCTCTTCTAATTTAAAACTTTGACAGATTTCTAAATTCTCGTCCTCAATTATTGTCTGATTAAATCTCTATCTCATTTCAATAAAAAAAACGTGCTCGAAATGTTAGTTTCAAGCACGCTACCTTATTGTAAAATCTCATAATACTGTTTTTGATATTGAAGTGGAGACATTTGTGTTTCTTGTTTAAACAACCGATAAAACGTCTTTGTACTTTGAAACCCTGCTTCAAAAGCTACTTCAGAAACCGGTAAGTTCTCATTCATGAGCAACCATCGCGCCTTATTTATACGATAATAATTCAAAAACGTGACAAACGTCATCCCAGTATTTCGTTTAAAAAA
>DNGE01000054.1:736-1871 GCA_003486705.1 Bacillota bacterium | reverse complement strand
AGATCTAATTTTTCTAATATTTCTTTTTGTTCGGAATATTTAATCTTACTTTCCACTAAGTCCTTGCTATCTTTTAACGGCATCTCTCTAAAAAATAGTGTCACAAGCTCAAACATTCTAGCTTTAATCGCATATTGATACCCGACCTGTTTCGAATCGATTTCCGTTAATATCACATACAATAACTTCTGTACTTTATTCACTAACTCATCGTCCCAATTATGACTCGATGGATAAATCTTTGCAATTTGTGACTTTAAGCTTTTTTCTTTTGCTTCTGCCAGTTCTTGAAACAGAATCGGATCAAAAATTAAGATGATGCGTTCACTATTTGGTGAGGCAAAAAAGTAGTGCACATCGCCACCGTTAATAATATAAATATCGCCCTCATGCAGCGTAATCGGCTTGTCATTTACCCCGATATTGACAGTCCCTTTTTTCACATAAATAATTTCAACTTCTTTGTGCCAGTGCGGATGAACAAACACGTGGCCATAATCAATAAAACTACGCACCTTAATATCTTCCGCTGGTTTAATCATTTCTAAATAGGCTGACATACGTTTAATCCCCCCCTATGATAAAACTTATGACTATTCCTTTAATATAACTAATATCTTGCCTTATATCTTCCCAAATTATTGTTTTATTGTTCTCAAATATTGTCTTCGTAAAATTTATACGTTCTCAATTTTTGTTTGTGCTTTTTACTGACTAAACTAGACGTGATTTTTTAGGTTTATTACAAAAAAATATTAGTCACTAGTCTTCAATACCATCTCAATCTGTTTACTTGATCGCTGCTTCAAGATACGATAACGAAACAGTCATCGCATCAATTATTTTCTTTAACCGTGTATACGTTCCGGTTCCTTCTTTTGCATTTATCATCGCCTTTTGGCTTTTATGAATAATCGATGTAATGGGCGCAACTGCTGTTACTAATTCTTCTTGTGTGTATGAATGCTCTTGATTCATGATTAAAGCTTGTGAAATATATAAAGCCTTAAGACGATTTCGAGTCAGTGAGAATTGAGACGTTCCCTCTTTAAATTTAGGTTGAATCTTTTCACAGTTTCGAATAGTCGACATGATAACGGCTAAAGCCTCATCAATTTGTTGGTTACTATATTCG
>DNGE01000054.1:0-501 GCA_003486705.1 Bacillota bacterium | reverse complement strand
CCTTAGCGACTCATCGCCTTCGACTTCTCAATCGCTGCACTCATCCCCTTAATGATAGCACGTCTAAATCCTTCAACCTCAAGCGTCTTAACCGCTTCAATCGTCGTCCCACCAGGCGAGCACACCATGTCTTTTAGCTGTCCTGGGTGCATGTTTGTTTCTAATACCATCTTTGACGCCCCAAGTAGCGTTTGCGCCGCAAATTCATACGCCATGGCGCGCGTCATTCCGTAAGATACTGCACAATCCGCCATCGCCTCAATATACATAAACGCATACGCAGGTGCCGATCCACTCACCCCAATCACGACATCAATTAAATGTTCATCCACAACCTCGCATTTTCCAAACGAATCAAAAATTGACTTTACCTGCTTTAAATCGACATCACTCACATTACCATTCACACAAAGCGCACTCATTCCCTCACCTACAAGCGCCGGTGTATTTGGCATCGTTCGAACAATCTTTTTGTCACGCCCAACAATCGATTCCACATCA
>DNGE01000144.1:29147-47715 GCA_003486705.1 Bacillota bacterium | reverse complement strand
GGGATTACTTATTTACTTGGTCGCTATCTCATGGATGCCTTTGTGTTTAGTTCAAGTCAAACACTTAATATGCTGTTTATCATCCTGTTGATCTCAATCGCTTATACAATCCTTTTAAAAATTACTAACTTATTACCGCAATTTGTGAAAAAAAACTAACACTTTTATTATAGCATAAAGCGACAGTTTTCATGTTAACTCGCGCCTTGCTTTTATGCATAATTTTAGTCTCCTAGGTGGCAGACGCGTGTCAAAAAGATTGTACTTATTCATTTAAGTTTAGTGTATTATATTTTCAATTCAATATTAAAGTGATGAAACTAACTTTAAAAAGTCTGTGGGTTAATGTTAGCAAAGATCCTTAGTCCTATTGATTTGAGGCATCGGCTGCAAATCAATAGGACATACGTTTTAACTGAGGATTTCATTGCAAAGAATAAAAGGCTAACAAAAGTTAGCCTTTTTTTCATCTTCCTCTAACGACTTACGGGTTATACATTTTAATGATTTCCCATCATATGCAGCATAGTAAACGGCTTGAACACCACTTATCCCTTGTGATTCAAGCTGCTTAGCAACCCACTCTTCACTTTTATTAATTAATTTTAGATTGCATTTCTCTAAGCCACCCGATGTAATAATGGGTAACGGACAATACGTACAATCTCCTTTTTTAAAGGAAGACAGTTGACCATTGGACTCTAAAATTGCGTATTCGACTTCATAAATAGATGAAATATTATTCGCTCTTAGCTGTAACATTAAATCATCAAACGTATAACGTTGGCGTCGCATTTCATCGACATTAACAATGCCTTTATAAATAAAAATAGACGGCTTTCCATCTACAACTTCTCTTATTTTTTTAAATCGCATGGTTAAAAACGCTGATGAAAACTGTAAGGCTCCTAATAAACCAATCGCAATTAAAACTTCATGAACGGGACGAGATAACGTATCAATTGCCATTGCAGCTATTTCAGCCATTAAGACGGAAACAACTAAGTCGAGTAGCGTTAATTGCCCAATTTCACGTTTCCCCATCATTTTAAAAACAAGAAGTAAAACAAGATAAAACAAGATAGTACGATAGATAACGATGTAACAATTCGGATCCATGGTATACTCCTTAAACAAAATGATAAATATTTTTAACACCTCAACTCATAATTTCTAAACTCTTGTCATACAGTTGAAATAGAAACACACAAGGAATAGGAGTTGAAAACATGTCACAAAATTTAGGAAAAGCAGTACTAATAGGACTTGCCTTCATTGTTAGTAGTATCCTCATCTTAGGATTAATTATTACAATGTTTGCGTACTTTGAATGGTTTTCGATTGGGGTCATTGAAAAGTTAGTTTACATGACATTTGTACTATCGTTATTCTTAGGTACTTCCATTTCAGCTAAAATCGTTTCTGAAAAAGGTTGGTTAATCGGTTTAATGATGGGGGGATTATTCGTTATTTTAACCGCTTTATTCTACACCATCGGTGTGGATGCTGGCTTAACGTTTAAAGTACTCATTCGTTGCCTCATTGCACTAGTTATTTGTTTAACAGGTGGTATGGTTGGCGTGAATTTACCTTCTATTAAACGATAAATTAAAAAAGGTTGTTTTCGAAAATCGAAAACAACCTTTTTTTTAGTCTACTTTACGAGCAATAGCTGAACGGTCAAAGATCCATTTAGCACCTTCATCGTTAATCAACGTGATTGTGCTTTCTTCAATAGCATGAACACGTCCGTAAATTCCACCGATTGTCACAACGCGGTCTCCTTTTGTTAATGATGTTTGCATCTCAGATAATGCTTTGCGACGTTTGTTTTCAGGACGGATCATAAAGAACCATAAAATTCCGAATAAAATCCCCATGTTTAAAATCATAATAATAAATTCCATAACAACACTCCTCTTCTGATTAGAATCCTCTTGATCCTACTTTATTTAATCCGTATTGTTCAAAGAATTCTTCTCTGAAATCACCTAAGCGGTCATTACGAATCGCTTCACGAATTTGTTCCATTAAATTAATTAAGAAATATAAGTTATGATATGACACTAAACGTTGACCAAATGTTTCATTCGCTTTAATTAAGTGACGTACATAAGCTCTTGTGTAGTTTTTACAGCAATAGCAATCACAATTTGGATCAAGCGGTGTAAAATCACGCTCATACACTTTATTTTTAATTACAACACGCCCTACTGATGTCATAGCTGTTCCGTGACGGGCAATACGTGTTGGTAATACACAGTCAAACATGTCAACCCCACGAATTGCTCCATCAATTAAATCATCAGGCGATCCAACACCCATTAAATAACGTGGTTTATTTTTCGGTAAGAATGGAATCGTATATTCAACCATTTTACGAGCAACATCTTTAGGTTCACCTACAGATACCCCACCGATTGAATACCCTGGGAAATCCATATCTACCATACGCTCAGCACAGTAGCGACGGATATTTTCAAATTCTCCACCTTGTACAATACCAAATAATGCTTGCGTTGATGGGTTTTTATGTGCTTTCAATCCACGCTCAGCCCAACGAAGTGTACGATCCACTGATTTTTGCATATATTCTTCGCTTGCAGGGTATGGTGGGCACTCATCAAATGACATGATGATATCCGCACCTAATGCATTTTGAACCCCGATTGAGATTTCTGGAGACATAAATAACGGTGCACCATTTCGATGATCTCTAAACGTTACCCCGTCTTCTTCGATTTTACGAAGTTGACTTAAACTAAAGACTTGGAATCCACCTGAATCGGTTAAGATTGATCCATTCCAATTTTCAAATTTATGTAAGCCACCCGCTTCTTCAACGATTTTTTCACCTGGTTGTAACCATAAGTGATACGTATTTGCTAAAATAATTTTAGCATTCATCTCTACTAATTCTTCAGGTGATAATGTTTTAACTGTGGCTAATGTTCCTACAGGCATAAAAACAGGTGTTTCAATCACACCATGTGGTGTATGAAGTTTACCATAACGAGCTCCTGTTTGTTTACACTCATGTATTAATTCATATTTAATTGCCAAAATAGGCACCTCACTTCTTTTTGTAATCTATCTTAGTTGTATGCAAAGTTTGGGATTATATAATCATCATTGCATCACCAAAGCTAAAAAAGCGATAATTGTCTTCAACCGCTTGGTGATAAGCATTCATCACATGTTCACGTGATGCTAATGCCGAAATCAGCATAATTAACGTTGATTTTGGTAAGTGGAAGTTTGTAATCATCCCATCAATTCCTTTGAACTGGTACGGGGGATAAATAAAAATATCCGTCCACCCTTCACTTGCAACAAATGTTCCGTCATTCGCTTTTGCAATCGTTTCTAACGTACGTGTTGATGTTGTTCCAACTGTAATAATACGACCTTTACGCTCTTTTGTCGCATTTAATAAATCAGCTGTTTCTTGTGACATTTGATAAAACTCAGCATGCATATCATGTTCTTCAATATCATCAACCGATACAGGTCTAAATGTTCCAAGTCCAACATGTAAGGTTACATACGCAATGTTAACCCCTTTTGCTGTAATCTTTTGTAGCAATTCTTCAGTAAAATGAAGTCCTGCTGTCGGTGCCGCCGCTGAACCAATTTCTTTAGCAAATACGGTTTGATAACGTTCGCGGTCATCTAATTTTTCAGTGATGTATGGTGGAAGCGGCATTTCACCTAATGAATCTAGGATTTCATAAAAAATCCCATCATACATAAATTTAAAAATACGTTTTCCCATATCGCCTGTTCCAATGCACTCTGCTTTTAAACGGCCGTCACCAAACTCTACAATCGTTCCAACTTTAACACGTTTTGCGGGTTTAACAAGTGTTTCCCAGCAATCTTGTTCTTCTTGTTTTAATAATAATACTTCAATACTTGCTAACGTATCAGATTTTACACCGATTAAACGTGCTGGCATTACTTTCGTATTATTTAACACAAGCGTATCATTTTCAGTCAAGTAGTCTAATACATGACTAAATACCTCATGTTTAATTTCACCTGTCTTCTTATTTAAGACCATTAGGCGAGACGATGTTCTGTCTTTTAATGGAGTTTGTGCGATTAATTGTTCTGGTAGTTCAAAATCAAAATCCTCTACTCGCATAACACACCAACTTTCTCGTTGCATTTTTATAGTTATAAATTAAATTATCTACTAAATTTACGTTTTTTACAATAGTTATTTTAATGGATACGACACCTTCAAATGTTCACACGCCTGATGCGTAATCACACGCCCTCTTGGCGTTCGTTTAATAAATCCCATTTGTAGCAAATACGGTTCATAAACATCTTCAAGCGTTTGAGATTCTTCCCCGATTGATGCCGCTAGTGCTTCAATCCCAACAGGTCCTCCACCAAAGCGCTCTATAATTCCTATTAAATATTTATGATCGACATAATCAAGACCTAATTCATCAATCTCTAAACGATTTAGTGCCAGTTTAGCAATCTCTTTTGTAATGACCCCATCGCCGACAACTTGTGCATAATCACGCACACGTCTAAATAAGCGATTGGCAATACGAGGTGTTCCACGTGAACGACGCGCAAGCTCAACCGCTGCTTCTTCCACCATCTCAATTTCATAAACTAGTGCTGTACGCTTAACAATAGCCTCTAATTCTTCCACTGTATAATATTCTAAACGGTTGATGACACCAAAACGGTCACGAAGTGGGGCTGATAAATCACCTGCACGTGTTGTTGCGCCAACTAAAGTAAACGGAGCTAAATCAACACGAATCGAACGCGCACCTTCGTCTTTTCCAACCACGATATCTAATACATAATCTTCCATAGCCGGATATAAGACTTCTTCTATACTTTTAGGTAAGCGATGAATCTCATCAATAAATAATACATCACCAGGTTCTAAAACAGAAAGAATCGCAGCTAAATCTCCACTTCTTTCAATCATTGGGCCTGATGTTGTCTTAATATTAACTCCCATTTCATTCGCAATAATCGTTGCAAGTGTTGTTTTCCCAAGACCTGGTGGTCCAAACAATAACACATGATCGAGTGACTCATTTCGTTTTAAGGCTGCTTCAATAAAAATTCTTAAATTGTCCTTCACAGCACTTTGTCCAATATATTGATTTAGACGCTCGGGTCTTAAACTTAATTCTGAATCATCCCCATATAATTCACCTGGTGTCACAAGGCGTTCTGACATAATGCCACCTTCTTTCCTAATCTTCTAATTTGGCGCATCCATTCAGGACAATACCAAAATTTGAATGTAGTGCTGCTTCTCCTTCAGCTGTTAAATAATAATGAAGTTGATGTTCATCCATCTTTGTTACAATCCACTTTTGATTAATGCAATAGTCTAAAAATGCAGCTCCAATCCCAAAAGGATTTACTTTTTGTAAGAATTCCCCCATGTCGCGTTATCCCCCTTAACGTTGCTTCATCATTAATTGTAAACCTTTTTTAATAATTTCATCCACTGAAGCATCTGTATCTTTAAATGCTTCTTTGATTTTTGTCAATTCTTTATCTGAGTATCCAAGTGCCTGAAGCGCTTCAATTGCTTCAGTTAAGCTACTATTTTGGAATAAAGGACCATCTGTTATGACAATCTTACCTTTTAAATCTAAAATAATTTGTTGCGCTGTTTTAGGCCCGATTTTTGGGAACTTACATAAGTATTTTGCATCTCCGGATTCAATAGCATGACGTAACCCTGCCATATCCTTCATAGCTAAAATAGCACAAGCTGTCTTTGGCCCAATTCCACGCGCGCTAATTAAATTAATAAACAGATCATGTTCTTCCATTGTTTTAAATCCATATAAACTCATATCATTTTCTGATACAACTTGATGCGTAAACACTTGAACCGATTCGTTTTGTCTAAACTCATATGGATTCGCTGTAAATACTTTGTACCCAACACCATTAACATCAACCACAACGAAATCGCGGGCAAAATAAGCCACGGTTCCTTTTAAATATGCGAACATAAAATCACCTCAATTTAATATTCTTACATTATATCATACTTGCCTAAACTAAAAAAGAAGTTCAAACATACGTTTACTTCGCTTTTCTATCAACAGATTCCCCACACTGAATATAATAAAGTGACACACCTAAACTTAAGATGAAAGGGGACTTTTCATGCTTACACTTCAGTTTGCAAATTGTTGGATTATTTTAACGATGATTTTGGCTTTTGTCTGTTTAATCTATATCTTCTTACCGCCTAAATATTTCAAAAAATCACTTAAACTTTCAAGCACCTTTTCCCTCCTTATAATCTGCTGCACTAGCACAACTTGGTTATTAAGTTATCATATTCATATCGTTGGGGGCTTTCTTGATTTAATTTTTAAAGTCTATACCCTTTATATTTTAGTCCCAATCAGCCTTTTTCTTTCATTTCGAACATTATTAACTTATTATTTTATCAATAAAAAATAAAAAGCAGCCAAACGGCTGCTTTTATAATTAATGATCGTTTTTATCTTTTAAGAATAAGAAATAGTAGGCAGATGTAATAATGACACCACCGATAACATTTCCAATTGTAACTGGAATAATATTCCCAGCAATTTGTGCCCACGTAATGTCAGCACCTAATAATTTTCCAATTGGCATCACAAACATGTTTGCAATACTATGTTCAAATCCAGTAATAACAAACAACCAAATTGGGAACCATGAAATTAACACTTTCCCTGCAACATCTTTCGCTGCATATGTCATGAAAACAGCAACAGCCACAATAACATTAGCTAATGTCCCACGAGTTAATAACTCAACAAGGTTTAAATGAGCTTTTTTCTCAGCTAAGTGAATAACTCCTTCAGCAACAGAACCTGAGAATGTGTTACTAGCATACATCACTAAAACTAATGCTAATGCTCCGACTAAGTTCCCTAACCAAACAATACTTAAGTTTTTTACAACATCTTTAAATGTAATATCTTTCGTAAACCATGCCATAGTAATTAATGTATTACCAGTAAATAAGTCAGCTCCAGCAATTAAAACAAACATTAATCCAACTGGGAATACAGCCGCTCCTAGAACTTTTCCAATTCCAGGATCTGCAATAACACCAGATACAATTAAATACCCAATGTAACCAAATCCAATAAACATCCCCGCTAAAACAGCAGATAAAAACACAATGCTATTTTTCTTTGACGTTTTATACTTTCCAACTCCAACAGTAGCCTTTGCCATTTCATTAGGCGATAACATTTGTTGCATACTTAATTCCTCCACCCAAATAAGTTTATACTTTTTTGTTCGTAATCATTTTTTCCACACGCCATTATACTATAATTACTACGCTTTCACAATAACATATAGATGTATTATTTTTTGTAACCGTTTAGCAATTTACACCGACCATTTTTAATCCTCTTTTTATTTAAGTTTTTGTTGAAAGTAACAAAAAAATAAGCGTTTTTATTCAACATCTTATCGTTCTTTAATATATATAAGTTTAACTTAATATATTATAATAGAAAGATAAACTTATCTGAAAGGAGATTGATAAATGAATATCGATGGCAGGCCGCTCAAAAATAAAACATGGACCGATAAAGACAAAATGGTCTTAATGGTTTGTTTTGCCTTATCGCTCATTGGATTTGGATTTGTAGTATCTCCAATAAATGAGAGTATGGTAGGTCTTTTCAAAATTATTATTCATCCAGATGCTTTAATCACTGACTATATTGTGATAGGAGGCATTGGCGCAGCCTTTATAAACTCTGGATTATTAACACTCATTTTTACCCAAATTTGTTATAAAAACAAAATTCATTTTAATGGTGCCACGTATGCTGCTCTTTTCCTCATTGCCGGTTTCTCATTCCTTGGAAAAAACATATTAAATGTTTGGGCTATTATTGCGGGTGTCTATTTTTACGCGAAATATCATAAACAAAAATTTTCTAAATATATCTACCTCGCGTTATTTGGAACGGCAATGGCTCCCATTGTAACAGAAATTATTTTCCACTTTGATTTGCCGTTTATTTTAAGGCTACCACTTGGAATCTTATTTGGAATTGCTGTAGGGTTTATTTTACCCCCGCTTGGAACACACTTTCTACGCATACACCAAGGATATAACTTATACAATGTTGGATTCACAGCAGGTATCATTATTACAATCTTAGTCGCCTTATTCAAATCATTCGGATACATTTCCTCAACACAACTTATTTGGGGAACAGGCTACAATCAAATTTTAGCTTCCTACTTATACGTCTTATTTATCACCTTAGTTATCATTGGATTAATATCAAATGATAAGGCTTGGTACCGTTACAAAAAAATATTAAGACATCCTGGACGCTTAGTCAGCGATTTTGTTATATTAGAAGGATTTTCTGCGACACTCATTAATATTGGAATTAATGGCCTTATTGCCACAACTTATATTATTGGAGTTAATGGTGATTTAAATGGTCCAACGATGGGTGGAATATTCGCTGTTGCTGGATTTGGTGCATTTGGTAAACATATTAAAAACATTGTTCCTATTATGATTGGGGTTGTGCTTGGATCCTATATCAAGATTTTCTCAATTAATGATCCTTCCATTTTATTAGCAGCCTTATTCGGAACGGCACTAGCACCTATTGCTGGAGAATTTGGTGCTATTTACGGAATTATCGCAGGATTTATTCATTCTTCTGTCGTATTACATGTCGGAGAACTACACAGCGGCTTAAACTTATACAACAATGGATTTTCAGCCGGACTTGTCGCTGCTATTTTAGTACCACTAATTGAAGCTTTTCGAAAGGATACAAACGCATGATTTCACCATATAAACGTATATCAAAAATCACTGATGAGCTCATCAATTACTTTTTCACCATTGGAGCGACGAATATAAATGTTCGAATCAATGAACAATTAAATCAGTTCGAGATTCATTTAACATGTAATTATGATCAAAAACATGTTAAAAAAATTCGTCAATTAATTAAATATCTGAACACAGAAAAACAAATCGAGATGGAAGAATGTTATTGGGAGCTTGCAGGAGATATTTGCACTAACAATGAATTAGCCTTAATCGGAATGATGACCGATGAGGTAAATGTTACAAAAACAGATGATACATTAGATATTAAACTTTATCGTAGTAAAGAGTAAAGACGTGAATCAACTAAGTTATCCTTAGTTGATTCACGTCTTTTTCTTATTTAATTAAAAATCAATGTTACGACTGCTTAAAACGAAAATTGCACAAGCTACAACACCTAGCCCCATTCCGGTAAACAATGTTGAAATTTGTATTACCTCGGAAATAATGCCCGTTAATGAAGCAGCAACTGGAATTGAGGCTGATGAAAACATCGTAAATACTGATATAACTCGTCCCAATAAATGTTTTGGCGTATTTCCCATTAAATAAGTTGAAAGAGGTGTTGAAATAAATGGGATGGATGATCCGATAATAAAAAAACAAACTGTTGGTATGGCAAATACTAACCAACGATCCAAGGTAATAATAGCAGGCAAACTTAACCCTGCATACGCAAAACCAAACACTAACAATCCAATCCCACAAAGTTTTTTACCTTGAATTTGACTTCCATACTGGGCTAAAATAATTCCACCTAAAATCATTCCAAGTGTTAGTCCCATCCCAATCATACTCATTGCTTCAGGTCCCGCCTTCATAATTTCATTAGCGTAAACAGGTTCTAATACATTAATAGGTGTAATTAAAAAGTTCATCAGTGGTAAACCTATCATACAAAAAACAAACATATACTTTGAGGTGATAAACGATATCCCTTCTTTCAAGTTACTAAAATACTCTTTAATCGTAAACGTATACCCCTCTAACATCGTTTTTGGTATTTTAACTGTGCTCATAATTAAGCATGAGATAAAAAACGTCAGCCCATCAATAAATAAAGCGCCAGCTATTCCAAACACACTAATTATTACACCCGCAAGACCAATCCCCACTAATTCAGCAAATGAAGAGGCACTATTATAAAACGAATTAGCAGCCATTAATTCCTCATGTTTTAAAATCATCGGCATAATTGTTGATTTACACGGCTTAACAAATGCCTCTATTGTTGATGTAACAAACGTTAATACAAATAAGTGCCAAGGTTGTAACTGTTTTGTTAAAAACAAAACGGCTGTCAAGCAAACAACAAGCCCTCTCGCAATATCACCTATAATAATTACTTTTTTCTTTGATAGATAATCTAATATCCCTCCAAAGAACACACTAAAGAAAATAGACGGTATCGCATTCACGGCTAAAATACTCCCCATCATAACTTTCGACCCTGTTAACATATAAACCATCCAACTATAAGCTAAAGCATCAATTGAATCACCAAATCTAGAGACTAGTGTTGCTAATAGTACTTTAATATAGCTTCGGTTAATGACTAGTTCTTTTATACTAATTTGTTTTACATTCAATGCTTTCTCCATCTAACTCCCCCAATTATTCAGATGCTAATTGATTTCTAAACCATTTAAAAAACATTAGGTAATATGTGATGTAAATTAAACTAATAGTAGTAATTTTAACACACTTGTAAAATTTTAACAACTACAAAAAGACACATTTTTTACTCAAAATTGACACAATTTCATTAATAGCTACTGCTTTTTAGAAAACAAAAAACTCATGCACTGGACATGAGTTTTTTTATTAAACGTTATTTCCCTTTAAAAATTTTTCTATTTTAAGCATCATTTTACGACCACTACCACTTTTAGCATACGATGTTGCAAACAACTTTGCATTAGCCTTATAGCGTTCATAATTAAATAACAAGTCGAATGATTGCTTAATCGTCTCCCCATCACACGCATCACACCAAATGCCAAGTAAACACGATTCTATTCGTGAGGCCATTAGCCCTTGTAGCTCCGTCTTCGGAAATACAAGTTGCAAAACGCCATGCTTTAATGCTAAATGAGTTAGATTCAAGCCTGCATCCGTAATGACTATATCTAAATGATCCCAATCACTTTCACTTAACTTATGATTTATTAACTTTATTGAATGTGGTAAGTCGACTAATTTATGTTCATTATAAATACATTCAGTATCAATTAACACCGTTCCATCAACTACGCACAACTGTTGTATCATAGCTTCAGACAATAATGTTTTATGCGTCATTGATACATAAGTATATGGCGGTTTAAAAGAATCCCAATGGATGGTTTCAATCGACGAAGTCTGATAATCAATCGGATATCCCACATAATCAAATGTCTTATCTAATAATGCTGCATACGGTTGAAACTCTTTAAAGGTACAAATTAAATTTAATTCATTAAACGATTTCCCCTCGACTCTGTGCGCACTTTCACCTTTAGTCGAAACAACTTCAATCTTTTGCATAAAATCACTAACATATTGCTTAAGTTGTTCTAATTTATTATTCGATGTTTCCTTGAAGTCCTCCATTTGTTGATCGGTTAAAACATAACCTGCTATTAAACATACCGCAGGAATATTAGCTTGTTTCGCAATCATTTTTGCAAATAAACAGTCGCTATCATATACAATACACGTAGGTTGTTCAATAACAACTTCTTCTTCTAGTCGCTTAGCTATCTGCTCATGAACGTGAAATTGCTCTTTTCCTTGATTAAAAGGACTGAGTTTATTATCTTGAAAATATGGTTGACAGACAACCGGATACTCTCGAAATTCTGCGCCCATTTTTTTTATTTCCTGCTTATATTTAAGCCCACTATAATAAATAACAATATGACCTCGACTAATCCATTCAGCAATAAGTTGTTTTGTTAAGATTATTTTTTCTTCTTCAAACTGATTAAATATAATATATGTACTCATCCCAATCACCTAACCTTATTGTACAAATTTGCCATCCATTATTCAACTCATTTTAGTGTGACACTTATGTCTTTTCTATTTTACTAACAAAAAAAGCATGAACGGATTTTTCCTATTCATGCTTGAATCACTATTCAAATATACTTTTCTTTGTTTTTCGTTGTTCTAATTGTCTTATTTTTTCATCTACCGATTTATCATAGATTTCTTTCACAACAGCAACTACTGGAACCGCTAAGAAGAAACCAAAGAATCCAAACAATGATCCCCCTAAAATAACCGCTGAAATAACCCATAGTGGACTTAATCCAACACGATCACCCATAATTTTAGGACCAATAACATTTCCATCTAATTGTTGTAAAAATAAGATAAAGAGCGCAATCCAAATCGTTTTAATCGGGTCAATAATTAAAGTCATTAAAATAGGTGGAATTGCCCCAATAATCGGACCAAAATAAGGAATGATGTTCGTAATAAAAATGATAAACGCAAAGAGTGGAACATATGGCGCTTTTAATAACGAGAAGCCTACATATGCAATAATTCCAATAATTAAAGAGTCTAATAAACGTCCGACAATATAATCTTGGAAAATATGATAAGAATACGTCACAAAATAGTCAATTTTTTTAGCTTTTTCAGGTAAATAAATCATTAAAAATTGTCTAAATCCTCGTGTAACTTTTTCTTGATCAATAATAAGATAAATAGAAATAGTAATACCAAAAATAATATTAAAAATCTGAGACGTAAATCCAACGATTGATGCTAAAAGTGTCGTTGATAAACTATTTATTACACCAATTAAATTCTGCGAAATATTTTGTAAATTATCTTTGACAAAAACAAACATTTCTTCAATATATGGTGCATCTAATTGAAACTCATTAAACCACTGATCAGGCTTATTAATGTAACTTGTCATCTCAACAAACAACTCATTTATCCCTGTAATCAAGGTTGGTAAAATAATTATCACAACTAAGAATAAGATAAAGATGGCACTTAAATAAGTAATTAAAATACTCAATCCTCTTGCCATTTTACAGTCTTTTTCTAATCGCTTAACAATTGGATTTGCAATAATGGCTAAAAATAACCCAATCGAAAAGGGTGTCATAACATTCCCAATAAAACTAATTGTCTCAATTAAAAATTGAGGTTTCTCAATGACTTTATAAAAAACAATACCGCTTATAACTAATAAAAAATAGTATTTCATATTTTGCTTATTCACGAACTATTTTCCCACCTTTACTTCCGATGCTTTCTTTTTTTATCATATCAAGTTATGGAATAAAAGTACAGTTTTAATTCGTCTTTTAGTAAAGTTTACACAATATTAATACAACCTAGAAAGATTGGCTGTTTGTTCTGTTTTTTGAATCGTTTTCATTTTTTTAGGGGTGTAATAAATTTGATTACTCAACAATTCAGATAAAATGCGATAGCCGTCTTCATACCCGAGTTCGATATTTCTTTGAATGGCATCTTCTGAAAAATCTAAACTACCTGTTAAAAGACGTCCAATATTTTGGCTGGGTACAATATGAATGAACGTTTTCCCTTGATGCTGATACATTCCTTTATATTGTGTCTGATAATCTAAATGAACGACAATAACCGTCTCACAGTTTGTATTCATCATGACCCTCACTGGTATATTTTCAGACTTTAATGGATCACAAAACATGACACCATTAATTTTTACAGATTCATAAATAACAGGTATTGCTGTGCTTGCTAAGATGACATCTAAAATTGTAGACTCATCTAATCCATTTAATTGAAAATAATAAGGACGCCCTGACTTTACTTCCTGACAACACGCAAACAATTGTATATTAGCTCTCGTTATGCCTTCGATATCAATACAACGTTGAAGTGCAACTTTTGCCATATGACGTCTTATCGGAAATCCCCCTGTTCTAGCGAGTGAAAATAAATTCCCTAGTGTTGCTAGCGGTGAAATTTTTTGTTTTTTCATTGCTTCTTGAATGTGTTGTAACTTTTCATACTGTTGTTCATCTATATGCATAACTTTTTGCCAATTTAAACTTTTCCATAGTTGTTCCGCCTCAGTTGCCGTATATTGTAAAAATATCATCTCGTTTAAGGTTCCAATTGATGCACCAGAAACTGCAATAATTTGTTGTTTTAGATTCAATTCCTCCAAAGCTCTAAATACCCCTATTTGGTACGCACCTTTTGCACCTCCACCTGATAATACAAGACCAATTTTATCCATCGTCAACACCTCCTTCGTCCTTTTATAAAATATGAATATTTTAATTTCACGGTGACAAAAGGTGATTTAAAACAAAAAAATCATCACGGAAACCGTGATGATTTTTATTATTGAGCTAAGACTTCTGTCCAAATTCGATCATATTCTGAAACAAATTCTTTTGGGTCTCTAAAAGTTTCAACACCGATACTTTTTAATACCGATTGATCTGGGCGATATGCATCATTTTCTGTCCATTCTTCACCGTCTAACATTTCTAATGTTTTAACATTTGGTGTTGAATACATGACATATTCAGTATTTAATAGCGCAATATCAGATCTCATCATAAAATTAATAAACTCATGTGCCAACTCAACTTGTTTACTTGTCTTTGGAATGACCATATTATCAACCCAAATATTAGTTCCTTCCTTTGGCAAAACATACTCCATATTTTCATTTTCACTCATAATATAGGTTGCGTCCCCAGAATACACAACAGCCAATGCTGCATTGCTTGAAATCATTGATTCAATAACGGTATCTGTCACATAAGCATACACTAAAGGACGTTGCTCAATTAATTTTTCTTTAGCATCTTCTAATTGAGAAATCTCCTTTGTATTTGCTGAGTATCCTAATAACTTTAAAGCAACCATTAATGAATCTCTTTGACTATCGTACATATATATTTGATCGGTATATGTTTTATCCCATAAGATAGACCACGAGTTCACATCCTCTTTTACAATTGTTTTATCATATAAAATACCAACTGTTCCCCAAAAATAAGGCATAGAATATTGATTATTTGGATCAAATTCTAAATTTAAATAGTCAGCACCGATTTCTTCTTTATTCGTTAACAACTCATGATCTAAAGGTATTAATAAGTTTTCAGTGCTCATTTTCTCCACCATGTAATCCGATGGAAAAACTACATCATAATGAGTTCCTCCTGCTTTGACGCGTTGATACATTGTTTCATTAGAATCAAATGTATCATATACCACTTTAACATCGTACTCTTGTTCAAACTGTTTAATGACTTGCGGATTAACATATTCTCCCCAGTTATAAACATATAGCGTCCGAACACCACTTTTACTGCACGCAGCCATCATGAATATTATGATCAAAACACTTACTCTACCTATAATTTTTTTCAATTAATCATTCCTCCTTCAATTTCAATTCTTTTCCATATTTATAAAATTATTGTATGATGTTACCCTCCCTAAGTCAAGTATATATAATCAAATAGATTATATATACTAAACAAAAGGTATGCATTTTAAGGTTTTATATTAAAAAACACGACATTAAGTTTAATATATGTTAACAAAATAAAAAGTATAACCCTTTTAAAGATTATACTTCTTTGCAACTTGATTGTGAGATTTTAAACGCGCTTGTTTGTTTCGTCCCCTTATTTCGAGCATTTAAGGTACAATATTGATCTTCAAATTGTCCCACTGCTACTTTTGTTTGATATGCTATTGAATCATCTCGAATAAATTCAACTAGCTGGTGTCCCAACTCACCTGTAGCTAGCTTCATACTATATACAAATGTTGATTGTATTTCAAAAAAAGACGTCTCCATACGTAACACATAACACTTTACTTCTTCATAAGTAGTCGTACAGCGATGGCATTGATTGATATTTAATCCGGATAAGCATCTTGCGATACATGGAGTAGGTGTTAAGACATGTAATTGGTGTCTTTTATAGTACTGTTGAGCAAAAGATGTAAACTCTATTAAAGCTCTTGCTGCTACGGTTCTGTCAGCTATATATTTAGAGGTTGGATCAGCATTTTCTAATATGACGCTCACGCGATTAGCTGCTAAATTTTTATTAATAAAACGATAAAGATCAAAAAATCTCATATTTGAAGAAATACTTCCTTCATTCATTAATTTAAATGATTGAATAATATCAAACGTTTCAACTTGAAGCGCTTCTTGACAAACTTCTTTTAAGATCGGTTGTAACTCGTCAAAATAACGTTCGAATTTAAAATGGATTGGTATAAGTTCAATCTTATTCTTCAACTCTTCTTTTAAAAAAAATGTTTTATAAATATTAACTTGACTCAAAAGTGCTAGTTCATTTCCCTCAACTGTAAAAATTTTAATCTGTTTTCCCTTATAAAATCGTTCAAGTGCATGTATAAGACCAAATACATCGCCCCCTGAACCTGTACCAAGTGCTAATACAGAAATCTTATCCAATTCAAAATATGTCTGATACACCTTATCGTTTTGAAGCAAATCAAAATATGCTTCATATGCTTGACGATAAGAACATGGAAATTCCGTAAGTAATGCTGCAACAACTTCTTCTTCCTTATTGTTAATATTATCGCGATTATCAATTTTTTCACTTACCGAGAATTCTTTTGGTAACTGTGTCGACCATTCAATAACAGCATTATATAATAACGGATTTAATCCTCTCATGCCAACGCCTCACTTTTATGATTTCTCTCTTTCTAAACTAACTTATGTTTATCGTTACATTATATGAAGATATTGTATAAATATGTCATATATAAAAAAAATCTAAGAGGGCTTCCCCTTAGATTCAGATTAACTCTTCTTTTACTTCAAAATACATCGATACTTGAACAAATCCTGATTGGTTATAATCATTCAGCTCATTATACGGAAAATGTGCTGAAATTTCAGTGTAACATTCAGCTCGGTCCATTTCAAAAATGACTTCTTCCGGATAATTCACTTTTGCTATTTTGCAAAAGTAGTTAAATTTATCCATGGCATTTAACGGATCATCATAATACCGATCATAATATACTTCTTCTTGGGGTTGCACAACAACAAGTCTAATTCGTTCAAAGCTTCGTTCCATATTCCCTCTCCTTTTCTGCGGTAATGTTGTCCCTACATCATATGGGGAGTGACTATAAAATATGAACAAAATTTCATGTTATTGGCGGAAAGGAAGGGATTCGAACCCTCGCAACGATTACTCGTTCTAATGCCGTTCCAAGACATCCTCTTAGGCCACTTGAGTACCTTTCCGTTCTCTTTACTATATGAAGTAACATTTAGAAATATGTTATCTTCCCTATTGTGTGCCTCTTTATTTCAAAACCGTGATGCACTTTATCTAGAAAATAAAAAAACTATCCAAATGGATAGTTTTTTCACTCATTTAACGCCCACAGCATTTTTTGAATTTTTTACCGCTTCCGCATGTACATGGATCATTGCGTCCAACTTTTGTTGATTTAAGTGGTGTTAACGTTGGAATGACAACAGGAGCTTGTTTTTCATTTTGTAACCAATCCCCTTCAGCTGGTGTAATTTCAGCTGGTCTAAATCCTCTATTTTCCCAAATGCGTGTATGGTTATACGCTTGAATTAATAAGCGCATAAATTCTTGAGACATGTCATAGTTTTCTAATTGAATGCCATGGTGCTCTAAAATCATAAAGGCAAGTTTAGGTTCATATTGATAGATAAATGTATCTGAAAGTTCTCGCATAATCTGTGTTGCTTCATCTGCTTCAACATTTAGGTTTGTTACTAAGTAGTTTTTAACGTCCTCCATTTGAGGAGTCATCTCACCATATCCTGTTGCAAATAACATAACATCTTCTTTTGTTGGCATGTAGTATGGTTTTTCAGCTTGCGTCTCTTTTAACGCTAAAACGTCTTCACCTTCTGATAATAATAAAGAATCACAAACTAATAACGGACCAAATCCTTGAACATAAGGTTGGAAATTAACTTTACACATAAAAATTTCAATGACTTCATCAAAAGATAACTCCAAAGCTTCATATTCATTAAAAACAGTGATTAATTGATCGATTTCACAAACTCCATATAAATTAACTAAAGAACGCATATAATTATAAACCAAATCATAGCGATTCTTTTGTGCTTCATACGCCTTTTTATCCATCGCTTGATACGCAGATGCCACTTCATCTGGTAAAACAATAACAACTTCTTTTTTATCTACTAATGGATATAAGTAACCTAATTGACATAAAGCTTGAATATATTCTAATTCCACTTCATCAATCGGAATAATTTTACGTTCAACAAAAGATACAAAAATAGATTCCATTTTATTATCTAATCCGCAAAGAACATAAGCTAAACGTTCTTCATCAGACATTAATTCAATCAAACGCTCAATTAATTTAGGTTTAGTTAAAGACGAACATCCTTTAATAGCGTGATTATCAATTAGACCTTTCAAATCGTTTCTTTTTAATTTAGATAAGATTGTTGAAAAATCTGCTTGATGCTCACATTTAATTGCATTTGCTATGATTGATTCTTTTATGACAGCATTAATATTTTGCATTAGTTTCCCACCTTACAAACGAAATTAAACTCGAGGTAATACTTTATCACAAAAACGTGAAAAATGCAAAATTTTCGTGATTTTTGTGAAATTCGAGCGCTTTCCAGTCTGT
>DNGE01000144.1:8679-28973 GCA_003486705.1 Bacillota bacterium | reverse complement strand
CCAGTCTGTTTTATACTAAAATTTGTAAATCATTCTGTTCTTAACTTGTCAACTTACATTTATAACCTTTCTTAAGAAATTTTGAATTTTCACTCATAGTTTGGCATTAAATGTCGCAAACTAAGACCTATCAATACACATAAAGAAGGTGAAAAAATGCAACTGTTTTTTTATGGACTTTATTGGTTCTTATCGTACTGGGAAATATTATTTCCTGGAATAGCAAATTTATTTTAATCCATCGCTATCCTAACTAAACTCCACGTTTCATTGGAGTTTTTTTATTGCACGTTGAATTAATAATATTACTCCCCCCTTGCGCATATACATTAAAAGATCATAACAGCGCTGAGAGGAGCAACTAAATGGCAATTTTTATTTATATAGCAATCGCATATATTAGCATTTTCATTCATGAACTAGGCCACTATTTGTCTGCCTTTTTATTAGGCATTAAAGCAGAAACCGTTACAACTGGCATGGGATTTAACCTAATAAAGATCAAATCCAAGCACACTGCTTTTATTTTCAAAATCTTTCCCGGCGGTGGCATGACGACATTTAGAGAAAAGGATTTAGAACATATTTCTGCCATAAAAAGCTTAATCATCCTAGCATCTGGCGTCTTTTTAAACTATCTAACGGCTGGTTTGGCGATGAGTTTATATTTAAAAACAACCATTTTACAAGGATTTGAACAATTAAATTTAATCACTATCAAATTTTTGACACAATTAGTTCAATTATTAAATATTAAAACCATGCTTTTTCCAGAAGGCACCATAACAGACTCAGTTCAACAGATTGCAGATAATAGTTCAACCACAACGTTTATCTTATTTCTATTTATCTTTATGAATTTAATCTTATTTATCTTTAATTTACTTCCAATCCCATTTTTTGATGGTGGACAAATTATTAGTATTATCTTTGACCCGCTGCTTCTTGCAATGGGGATTTCAGAACGTATCTTAGATTATATGAAACTATTTATTAATCGTTTAGTTGGATTCGCCTTGATCAGTTTAATTTTAATCCCCTTTCTTTATCAAATCTATCTTAAAATCACACTGGCTTCAAATCCATTAAAAGAGTTTATAAAATGGCTCATCGTGTTAATCATCACCATGTTATTAAATCGTTTATTTATCAAGCATTCAGAATAAAATAAAAAAAGGGGAGCCCCCCTTTTTTATTTTATCGAATAGATATCTAATTTTTTATCATACGTTACATTTACCGTTGTTCCATTATCATTAATAATCGTGTACTGCACTTCTTTAAGCACTAAATCTGATAGTTCACCACTTTCAGGTGCCGTTGAAGAAATGAGTGCACTACTTTTTGTAGGCTCTAAAACATCTTGTGACATAAAGTAAGAATTCATACCATTTGGTAGTTCAAATGTATAAACTACACCTGTTACTTTATATAATGAATTATTTTTCAATATCGCCTGAAATGTTTGAGCAGATGTTTCCTCACTTATTACAATGGTCGGTTCTACAAATTCAAGTTCACTTACTAAAACTTTAGGTTTTTCTGACGATAATTCATTTCCTTCTTCATACTCATAACGGTTCGCTTCCACATCGTATTTAATAACCGTCTCTTTATTTGATTCATCAATCATTGTAATTAGAATTTTAGTAGCTTTCATGTCTTTAATATCGCCACTACTCGGACCAAAACACTCCACATAAGAACTAATTTCACCGGGCAACAACGTATCATACGTTGAAATTGTTGTATAATTTCCATCTGATAGTTCAATATCAATATTAATTCCCTTAATGGTTTTATTTGAATTATTTTTAATTTGGGCACGATACACATACATATCATTCACATCAGACTTTGTTAACGATTGATTTAAGAATTCCAATTCTTTTACAAGGATATACGAGTCATTTGCACCTTCTGCTTTTGATTGAGAGCTGCAAGCACCTAGGATAAGGATTAAACTAAAACATGCACTGATAGCTAATAATTCTTTAAACCATCTCTTCTTTTTTTTCATGAAACTTTACCACCTTTTTTTGATATTCCTATTTATTAGCATGGTAAAATTTTATCTTTATATACGACATTTGGTAAAAATATTCGATTATCCTTCTATTTATAAAACTCTTCATTTTATTATTCCCTATTTCTCTTTCAAATTTCAATAAAAAAACGCTGATGAAATTCAGCGTTTTTATTTCTACTATAATAATTTTCGATGATCCACTGCTTGATAAAGTGCATACCATTGTTCTCTCGTTAACGCTACACTCTCACCTTTTGCAGCCGCTATAATTCGTTGAGGTGAACGCGTTCCAATAATCGGTTGAATATGCGCTGGGTGTCTTAATAACCAAGCGATTATAATCGCTTCTTCATCCACTCCATATAAAGCTCCATATAAAGCAATTAATTGCGATAACTTTTCATAACGCTGAGTTACATTTTTAGTGCTCAATTGACCACCTGCTAACGGTGACCACGCTTGTAATGTTATATGATGTTGACGACAATATTCAAGCGTTCCGTTACTTCTCATTTCAAATGGATTGGCCAAGCTATTCACATTCATCCCCTCATCAATTAACTGACTATTTAATAGTGACATCTCCATTTGATTTACAACAAGTGGCACATCTAAAAAAGATTGTAGGTATGATATTTGAGCAGCATTATGATTGCTGACTCCAAACTCACGAACTTTTCCTTGATGCTTTAATTCATTGAACGCTTTAGCTACTTCTTCAGGCTCTACTAGCGCATCCGGACGATGTAACAATAACACATCTAAATACTCTGTTTTTAATCGTTTTAAAATTTGATCGACTGATGAAATAATATGCTCATAACTAAAATCATAATGCGCTGCCGACCCTGCAAATAAATCATTTGCAAATCGAATTCCACATTTTGATTGAATCACAATCTCTTCACGTGTCGTTAAGTTGGTCTCCCAAATTTCAGAAAATACTTTCTCTGATTTTCCACGTGTATAAATATCTGCATGATCAAATAAATTTATCCCCGCTTCTAATGCTGTCTCAATCGCTGTTAATGCCGTTTTAACAACTTCTTTACTTGGATTTGTATCATCCCAACTTCCCCCTAATGTCATGCATCCTAATGCAATTTGTGAGCTTTGAAGTTCACTGTGACCCATCATTATTTTTTTCATATCCAATCCCCCTTTATATACTCCATCATAACGTATCCTCCCTATTATGTAAACGGTTATAATAAAAAATAGGCCAAGGCCTATTTAACTTTCTATTATTAAATCTTTTGTCACACAGTCGATTTCTACGTCACTCTGTTCACTTTTACTTAAGATAAACATTGAAGCTATAATTAATCCGCATCCAACCCACTGTAAAGCACTCATTTTATTTCCTAATAAGGTTGTAACTAAAACCGTTACCACAGGCATTAAATTGATAAACATAGATGCTTGATTTACTCCAAGCGTTTTTATCGTAAAATTATAACAATAATAACCCACGGCTGAACACACAATAGCTAAAAATAAAAGATGTAAGACAATCGGTAAATCAATGGCAAACCAACTGTTTTGTTCAAAAACTAAACACGGCGCCAGACATAACGTGCCGAACAATGTTTGATAAAATGTAATCGTAATATTCTGATATTTTTCACCAATACCATGTGTTAAAAAAGAAAAGACAACCCATGAAATAGCCGCTCCCAAAATACAAATAATTCCGATTAAAGTTGAACTTCCACTCTCCTGTCCAACTCCGACTACACACGCAATTCCAATTAAAGACGTTAACACACTTAGACACTTTAACCATGTTAACACCGTTTTCTTCATGACAACATTCACTAAAATCGTCACCATTGGAATGGTTCCTAATAATAGTGAAGCTGTTGCTGGATCTGTTAATTTAATTCCATTATTCTCAAATAAGTAATACGCACCAATTCCGATAGCCCCAGCAGCTATTAACCATTTATAGTCCTCTTTTTTTACTTTTTCAAATCTTGTTTGATACCCATAAAGGGCAAATAAAAAAATTAAAGCAATACTAAATCTGACCACCGCTAATGAACCCGGCCCAAATACCGTTAATGCTTCATTTATACTAATAAACGATAGCCCCCAAGCCACTGATATAAAAACGCCAGCGCCATAACCTAAAAGATGTTTATTTTTCATATAAATTCCTCCTACCTTTACCATTATAACTCATCTGACAAAATCAATCAGTTGCTTGTCTACCAAATAACAAAAAAAAGCAGTTTCCCCTCTGCTTTTTTTAAACCAACATTTATTAAATCTCAAACTGTATATATTGTTCAATTTCATTTTTCATAAAACGCCATTCTCGACCTACTTTATGTCCTTTTAGGCGTCCGTCACGAATCATATTATATACCGTTTGATGGCTGACCCTTAACAGATTAGCCACTTCAGATAGATTCAAGACTTCTGTTGCCTTTACACTGCTTATAGTGGATGGCTTCTTACTTTCATCTTGAAAAGTATCAATTGTTTCATTTAACTTCTGAATCATTTTTGCATCTAGTGCTTCTAGCATAATATCTTGACAACTTGAACAAACATAAATGGTTATCCGATTTCTTATTTATCACAGAACGCAACTTCTGCGATGCTTATTTGAATAAAGCCACTTCTTTTCAGAACGTGCGTAGACTATATCTTCAGCCTAAAAATTTAGGCGCACCATTTTTCGAGTAAGCCTTCACTTCTTACCCTACTCTCCCGTTAGGAGATAGTCGTTGAACGTCTTCCTTATCATGTATTGACTTAGGACTTTCGCTGCTAAACATCCATTGCATCAAGCACTTAGGATTTAACCATATGCTGATCTCAATTCTTTTTTCTGCTTTCGCCACATTCACGCTTGCCATTTCTAGCTACGTTTTAGTGAATTGAGCTTTAGGAGTTAAAAGCATTTAACGGTGAATACCTGCTAATTACTTAACAGGCAGGGCATAAACTTTAGAATGATCTAAACCGTCCTCTATTACCCCTCAATAATGATGTTCAAGTTTTTGCAAATAGATGTAATGGATGTTTTCTTGACTTCCATTTCCCCCTTACACTTCATACATGTTTTTGGCATCATCTCACTCCCTCTATCAAAAAGTTAATGGTTCAATAAATACTTCTTATCTTTACCATCCTTCTGCTTATAGTCTCCCAAATACAAACAGAATTCCTACTTCCATTATATACTATTTATTTCCAATTATTAAGCTATCTACTGAAATTTAATCATAAAATGTGTACATTTGTGTCCTTAGCCTAATAATAAATCAAATCTCTACATTATTCGCACCCTCATCTCTGTTAATTTTACGTATATCGTCAATACATAAGATAAACGATAAGAGCCATAATATAATTTAGGTTAAGCTAAAGGAGGCCACTGAATGGATTTAGGTGAATTAAACATCAAGTTTTTTGAAAATTGGGATCATTTTTTAAGCACCTTAGCAAAAGGCGTTAAAACAGCACGTGCCATTGGCGTTTCAGAAAATCACATAGAAGATGTTGCTACGATGATAGGCGATTTTTTATATAAACATGTTGACCCTGAAAATATTGAACAACGCACGATTAAAGAGCGTTGGGAACATGCAGATGAGACACGTCGTCATGCCATTGCTCGTGAAGTACTAGCTAAAGTCGATCAAAAAATTAAAGAAGAAGAAAAATAAGCTATGACGTAACAGACTCGGTTTCTGTTACGTTTTTATTTTCTTGCTTATCGTGCGTCATGTGATATAACGTTGAAGTTGACTTGTACGGAACACGACCGGATGGGATGAGTTGAGAAGCTGGACGCACATGATTATCTTGATCATCAAAAAAGATATGAGCATTAAAAGCCTTTAATATATTATCTTTTGGTAATCCACCTAAAAAGAACATTTCATCAACCATGCATCCCCATTTTCTCAACGTTAAAATAACACGTTTATGGGCAGGTGAATTTCTAGCTGTCACGATAGCAATTCTAACAAGAGTCGGCTCTTTTTCTTTAATTTTTGATAAGGTCATTAAAAATTTTGCAAATGGCCCTTCAAGCATAGCACGATCGGCATTCGCCACTTCATTATCAAAAAAAGCTTGTAATCCTTTTTCTTTATAAATACACTCCGATTCATCTGAAAACACAACAGCATCGCCATCAAATGCGATGCGTATTTCATTTTGATTCGGATGAAAATCCTTTGGTGTATTGTAAACAAGAGCAGCTGCTACCCCATGATCGATCGCTTCTTGCACATCGTGTTCATTTCGCGATAAAAACAAATCTATTTTAAAAGCATCTAAATAAGGAACTTTATTTTCTCCTCCTGTAAAAGCTGCTCTACCAATATTTAATCCATAATGATCAATACTATTAAACACTCGAATTCCCATTTCAGGCGTATTACTAGATAATATCATCACCTCAACAATCGGTGTTTCAAACTTATGATTTAAATTTAACAAAGCCTCAACGAACGGAAAAGCTGTTCCTTTTTCTAAAATTTTATTTTCATTCTCAATTTGGTATGTTGTATAAGCCACTGACCCATGCTCTTCATATATTTTATTTTCTACCTCCATATTAAATAACGCCCGTGTCGAAATACCTAAAACAAGCTTATTTACCGCCCCTTTTTCCATTTATTTCCCTCCTCATCATTTGATAGAAAACGGTTCTTCCACTTGAAAGAACCGTTACTGATTTATTTTTGTAAAAAATAGCGATAAAGACTTGTCATAATATTTTGAATTTGAACAGAGTCATCAAAAGTATTTCTCATACAAACCAACTCACACGTATGTGTTTTACACGTTGAGCACTGGCGCGCTTTATTGGATTTAAGTAACGCCTCAACCCCTGCAATATTACCAACGGCTAAACGGCGCATAACATCTCGGATTGGAATTTTTTGATCACATTTCCGTTCACACGCTGGAAACTCACAAAATTGACATTCATTAGCAAGATGACCTATTCGATTTTGCCAATCTGTCTTTCCAATTTTATGTTGGTCTTTTGTATATCCTGGTGGGATAATTGTAACCCTATCCACTCTAGTTTCATTAGCTTCAAACTCAGCCATCCCTTTTTGACGCAATATTGAGTTCGCTGCTGAAATACCTGACACCATAACAGCTGGAACCCCCGTTCCCATTACTGTGGATTCCCCACAATGATAAAGACCTTTAATATGACTTTTACATTTTAAACGCTTCGTCATATGTTGACCGAGTTCTTGTTTAGGTCCCGCTACAGCCCCTTTGTATTTTAATGCGTACTTTTCAAGCGTTGCAGGCGTTGATAACTCACAGTAACAAACATTTTGAATAAATCCCGGGAATCGTTCTTCTAACACATTAAGCATTCGTTGTTCCTCTTCCCTTTTTTGAGCGCGATACTCAGCCGTATGATAGCCGATTCCACGTCCTGTTGGCCATGTTTTAAACGTCGGCCCAATAGCAGTGACCGTGTGATAACCTGCTGGACATAATGTTTGATCTTCAAGCGATAAAATATAAGCTGTGATTTCAGATTCATCTATTTCAGCTTTATTTTTTACAATCATTTCAATCGGTAATGTTCCTTCAGGAATAGCCCCTTCTCGAACCAAAGCAAATAGGACGACTGATGGATACGTTGGTGTTAAAGATTGCGCCCATTCATTAAAAATTGGTTTTGCATTATCTTTTAACAATGTTCCATATAAGTCCCACACATTTCCGGAATACACCACATAATCAGCATAGAGTTCGACTCCATCTGTTAACTTGACCCCTTTTACTTTTTCTTCTTCGACTAAAATACGTTTAACTTCTGCATTATATTTAACAGAACCCCCTTGTTCCTCAATCACTTTTTCCAACTTACCAACTAATTGTAGCGTCGATCCTGCTACATAATAACCGCCACCCTTATGATTATCGACAAACATGACAGCAGATAAGATAGCCGGTGTCTCTTCGACCGTTGTATAACAATACATTGATGTAAGCTTATCAAAAAACTGAAAAACTTCTGGCGACTTAAAATAGCTTTTTAAAATACTCGTCGTGTTTCGATTCATAAACGATAAAAACTTTACATATTCTTTTGGATGACTCATCATTCCTTTTAATCCAACTTCTTTTTTCATTACATCAGGTGAAACATACATCGGATGTTTCGCTATGACCTTATCATATAAATCACTAAAGTCTTCATAAAAACGTTTTAAATTTTCAGACTCAGAACGAAAAAGCTCACTGAGCTGTTCTAAAAACAATTCTAAATCCTCATAAAAGACAATTCGGTGCCCATTATAATCAAGAGCATATAATGCCTCATGTCTAATTAACGTGATATCTTCTTCTAAACAATTAAATAAAAAACGTCCAGGATTAAATCCAGTTTCATTAAATCCAAAAATTTGTGCTGTCCCTTGTTCAAACACCACATCGTCACGTTTAAAAATCCCACAACTCCCCCCAGGTTTATGCGTGGCATCCACCACCGTTACCTTCAACCCAGATTTAGCTAACAATGACGCACATGTTAATCCAGATAAACCTGCTCCGATCACAATTACATCTTGTTTCATTATTTTATCCCCCACTCTTTATACTCACTAAAAATGTATGTTGGAGATAATAAAATTATGTTAGTTCACCTTGACAAATCCATACGGTTTCCCTTATTCCAATGACTTATTTAAAGCTCCCTCACCATCGTGTCAATAATAAACAAACCCTCTACACCATTATTTTGATGTTCGGAATATTACCTATTAAGAAAAATAAAGTGAAAAAGGCTTGGAACCATGAATTTAGGTCGCCTTAGCATTTGGGTTTGTAAATCATTTAATTGTTTCATACCATTTCGCGTGAACCAACCACTCAAAGCACCAACAGCTTCTTGAATTAACACACATAGTATTAAGACGTTCCAATTTATTTATTTAATAAAAAAAACCGCCTATTTCTTCTTAATATGAGAAGAAATAGAGGTTTTATCATCGTAATCCATTAATTAGCAAGCATATATATTTCCAAACATCCCATTCTCAAGTTGTTTACTTAAATGTGACCAATCATTTAACGATAAGCGACGACCAAAGCGAATAAACACCTCTGTCGGAATTTCCCCTTGAATCATATAAGCTTTAACCTTTTGAAGCGGCTCATATGACAATTTAATACAATCGTCCATCACCTGAACCGTAATGACAGCATGATTTAATTCCAAGCTCTCATGACTTTTAACATAACGTTGGTAAATATCCACAATTTTAGCATCACTCAAGTCACGATTTGGATGAAGTAACGCTTGTGTCTGTTCGTTATATACTCGGTTATCGTTTGTTATAATAAGTGCTGTATTTAATAATTCCATTTCTTTCACCCTTTCAAATTAGACTCTATGCAACTGTATGTCTTTAACTTTTTATTTATTCCTGCTTTGAGTTAAAAAGTAAGAAATTTTTATCTTCAACAGTGAGAACTGAATTCGAATATTCAAGCACGTCTTCCGTTAAAAATGACAGATGGGGTTTTAAAAAATACAAAACGTCCTGGGTATCACAATTGGAATCATAAATCACGCTATCAATTTGACAATCCGCTAAGTAAAAAAGGTCACGAATCTGTTGAGTTAGCGGATACCTTTCATTAACCCAAATCCCAATATCGCAAAAGACATGTGATGATTTTTGAATGTAGCCTAGTACTTTTAATAGGGCCATGAGATTGGAGTGAACATGTTGTTTATTAAAAAAGGGACAATCAAATAGTATTTTAAGTTTTCCATAACTACTGTTGAGATGAGGCGTCACACTTAAAATACCGTGAGTATTCGCAACGGCACATAACTGTTCATCTAGACTTAACAAGACATTTAGACTCATCTTTGTCACGTGGGTAGCTATTTCTTCAGTTGTGGTAAAAACAACCGTCGCATCTGAAAGACCATGCTGATTTAGACTTTGATAAAATAGGGAATCATTTAATTCAGCCAAGGTCGAGAAGATAATAATTTCAACTGGAGGCACCTGGCATAAGGTATTTAGCTTGATAAACGGAAAAAGTAAGTGGATGCCATTATTGGGGTGATACATGGGGGATTTATCATGAGATTCTACCACGCCATATTCTGTTTGATGATAAAAATTGAATAGTAATGAATCTATGATTCCAATTCTTAATCTCATACCCTCCTCACCTCGCTCACCTACCTCTTTGTGACACATTATATGAGTCGCACAATTTAGATAGACCAATACATAAATATCTCTCAATAAATCCCTAAATTCTTGCCTTCAATTATAAAAAAACTCAAACACTAGTCTTTATACTAGTATTTGAGCTTTTATCTAGATGCGTTTATTTCTAAAAATGATAATGGCTGCCCCTAAACAAACTATTGTTAATCCGCCTGTAATCCAAACTGGAGGAAGCAACGTTTGTAAATCATACTCACTATTTAACATAGCAACATTATTTGAAACAAGAAATAGTGGGTTATACGGTTGACATTTAGGCATGACATTTAGCATAAACAATGCTCCTACACTTAAGGCGACCATTAATAAATTACCATATTGTGTTTGAATGACTGTCTGCCAAAATATCATTAGCGCTAATAAAAAGACACCAAATAACCATAAGCACCCCATTGAATAACCAATATGAACTAAATCAAAGCTTTCAAATAGATAAATTGTATACCCATACGTTGTAAACGCTGCGACAATAAGGCTGATACTCCATAGTAGAACCGCAACCGTATACTTAGAGACAATGACACTTGTTCTCGATAATCCTTTTGTTAATAGATTAATCAGTGTTCCTTTTGACAATTCAGCGGTTAGCATGCCACTAAAAATTAATACGAGTACAATGAGCCCCATTTGCGTCATATTTTTGAAAAATTGCACGTAAGCATCCAAAGCTGTTGGATCTGGAATAATAATAGTCATCCCTTCGATATCCATTTGACTCATTAAATCAGGCATTAATTTAGCAAGTAATGGACTTATCATACCAAAAATAAATGACACACAAAGTAAAATAAGCACTTTAAAAGTTTTTATATTTTCAACCCATTCTTTTTTCATAAAGGCAATCATTTTGTTATCACCTCCATAAATAAACTTTCTAGTGTTGGTTCTAGCACTTCATATTTTAAGATGGTTACGTCATGCGTTGCCAAAACAGTTAACAGTTTGGACGTCATTTCACTCATGTAAACAGTCAGCGTTTCTTGTTTTTGTTCTACTTTGTTAACTTCTGCTAGGTTTTCAATACATTCTATCAACATTTGGGCCTCATGAACACTTCCAAATTGAATCAATACTTGATCATGACGATGCGATTGCTTAAGCTGCGGTAGACTTCCTTCTAGCACTAAATGACCTTCATGCAACACAGCCACTTGATCACAAATACGTTCCACATCCGATAAGATATGGGTTGAAAAAATAACAGTTGTTTGATCTTTTACTTTTAATAAAATATCCAAAATCTCTTTCCTACCAAGTGGATCAAGAGCAGAGGTTGGTTCATCACAAATAAGCAACTTTGGTTCATTCAATAACGCTTGAGCAATTCCTAAACGTTGTTTCATCCCACGTGAAAACCCACCAATTTTTCGATTCACATCACTTAGACCGACAAGTTCTAATAATGCCTCTGTTTTTTCTTTTATTTTATGCTTTGGCATCTTTGTAATCTCACCACATAATTTTAAATATTCACGCGGGGTCATATACGAATAAAACTCTGGCACATCTGGTAAATACCCAATATACCGATTCGTAACATTATCACCGTACGTTACTTTCTCACCACAGACATAAATGTCGCCATGACTTGATTTTAACAATCCTAAAATCATTTTCATGGTCGTTGTTTTCCCTGCCCCATTTTGGCCTAAGAAACCAAAGATACATCCTTTTGGAACATTAAAACTTAAATCATTAATAACGTTATGAGGTCCGAATTGCTTGGATAAATGCTTTACCTCTAAAACATTCATTACTCTTCACCTCGACCTATCATGAAATAAACGATAGGTCCAATAATTTGAATAAACAACACAATGACGATCCACATCGGTTTATTTCCAAAGCGATAATGTGGATGCTTAATCACATGAACACATGCCGTAATGGCTAGCGCTAACTCAGCAACCACTAATGGAATAATAAATGGTAAATATTCTTGAATAGCAGTCATACAGGTTCCCCCTTATAAATAATAGTTTAGTTTTTTTATGAGTTGAACATAGCGATCATGACTTTGAAGACTGACTAATGCTTTATTCTTTGTCACACTCTCTATGATACTCTGTTTAATAATTGTTTCACTTCTAGGTGCTACGCCAATATCATATTTCTCTAACCATGGATCAATTAAATCAAAAAATTCATTGCCTTTTAAGTGCATCGGAAATAAATTTTCCTTTACGCACTCAACATATCGCTCAATGTAATCCAATGCCATCTCTTCCTCATTTAATTGAACATATCCTTGTGCAATAATTAAATAATGTGGCATTAGTATATAAGGATTTAATGTGCGAATATTAAATACTTGTTCTAATTCCATCATACTATGAATGACTGTTGTGAATTTTTCTTTGTCTGAAAAATTCAATGTTAATAACATACTATAACTTTGAAACATCTCCATTAAGTGTTGAAAAAATCCAATTTGAATGGAAGACTTTGCCTCATCTAGTCTCCCTAACATTTGATACGCGGTTGCTTTAAATACATCTGGACTAGTCTTCGGATAATTTGATTCTCCGAGCAGCTCTAAAGCTTCTTCTGCTTGATTTAATAACAAACAACAGTAGCACTCAAGATGTAAGGCTTGTTTCGCTAGTTCAACATCTTCTGTTTGTTGTTTAACGCGTACAAATAATTGCTTCGCTTGTTGGTTCAATTGATTTGTTTCTTCAACCGAAGACGCTAACATACTATGATTAATATATAAAATACCAAGTTGATGAAGCAACGGCGCACACGAATAATATTTTTTTATTAACCGTTCGCACTCTAAAATAACTGACTGAAAAGGTAATATTTCAAAATCTGTACATAAGCGTTTATATAATTTCATAATCTCGTCATGAGGCATTTGTGGTTCATACCCCATCAGCTCATCAATACTCATATTGAAATACGACGCTAAGATAGGAAGCAAGGTAATATCAGGATAACTTTGGCCTGTTTCCCATTTCGAAATAGCTGCTTTTGAAACACCCATATACTGTGCCAAATCATCTTGTGTTAACTGCTTTTCTTTTCTTTTTTGTGTAATAACGTGTGCCATCTTGATTTCTTTCATTCACTCACCCCACCGCCTAGTATTCCATACCTTTCCATTATATGTTCAAATCACACAATATACAATCGAATTAAAGTAGACTTAAGTTAATAAAATCAACTGCTAGTTAACTTCGACGTTGGAATAAGGACGAAATATACATTTCGTCCTTTACCGTTACATTTCAAATGTTTCACAACTCGCTGTTTCACGATTAACTTGTACATGTGTTGCCGAACAACGATTAGATACATTGTGTTTACAATGTGCAGCGCTACATTTGATATTTTTCACATCTGCAGCCAATTTTGCTGCATTAAATTCACAACCAAACTCTGTATCGTCACATGGACGACAAGACGTTTGTGAATGAAAACTTTTGCATAGTGTTTCATCTGTACATAAAGATTGTGCGCCACGAATCTGAACGACACTTGCATAACATTTTCCACTATCATCATTATGACAACAACTACGCACACTACATTTTAAGGACATAATTACACACTCCAATAACATTAAACTTAACCAACAAATTATAGTTTTTCCAATCTTTATTTAGCTATACCCTACTTCTGTTAAACAAATCAAATTATGACTAATCTCACCCGCTAACGTTTCACTTCCTTTTTGAGTCTTAGCTTTGTTTCTACCGATTAATCAACTGCCATTTATCATATTATTAGGTTCCTGAACCACAATAAATCACTCAAAAAACGGTCGTTTATTAATATTTTTAGTTTGAAAACCAAATTTCTTCTTTTCAAATATATCTTCGTATGATAAAATTAGTTCAACTTTAAGCTAGTTCTATTTAAAACATTACGCATTTTAAATAGCCAGAATTGGTAGATGATCTTAAAGTAGGTAGGTAGTTTAGTAGACAGTTAGTACTTAGAAGTAAATTTGTAGGAGTGTTCCAAACAGTTGGAAACACGTAGTTAAGTAGGAGGAATTGAATATGAGTCAAACAGTATCATCACCACGTGATGGTTTTACGTCACGCTTTGGTATTATTGCGGCTGCTGCAGGATCAGCAGTAGGATTAGGTAACATTTGGAAGTTCCCTTATATCGTAGGTGAAAATGGGGGATCTGCATTTATTTTAGTTTATTTATTATGTATTGCCCTAGTTGGGGTACCTGTTCTTTTATCAGAATTTATTATTGGGCGTTTCGGACAAGCCAATGCTGTTCGCTCATTTAAAAAAGCAGCACCTGGAAAGCCTTGGTTTGGAATTGGGTGGATGGGAATTATTGCTGCCTTTATGATTTTAGGTTTTTATACAGTTATTGCAGGGTATACTATTCATTATTTCTTTTTATCTGTGACAAATGCTTTTGCTAATATGACGTCAGCAGATATTACAAATACCTTTAACACCTTTTCATCAAGTACCTTTTTACCTATCGTTTATACATTAATCTTTATTGCTTTATGCTTAGTCATTGTATTAGGTGGAATTAAAGATGGAATCGAAAAATATAGTAAAGTTTTAATGCCTGGACTACTAGGGATTATCGTCTTACTTGTGGTTCGTGCCATTACCCTTCCGGGAGCAGAAGCTGGAATCGAATTTTTATTAAAACCTGACTTTTCTGCATTATCAGCAAGTTCCATTTTAGAAGCTTTAGGTCACTCATTCTTCTCTTTAAGTGTTGGGATGGGAACAATGTTAACTTATGGTTCATACATCAGCAAAAAAGAAAATTTAACAAGTACAACATTTAGTATTGCAGCAGCAGATACTATGATTGCTTTACTTGCAGGACTTGCAATTTTCCCTGCTGTATTTGCCTTTAATATTGATCCAACAGCAGGACCTGGACTGGTTTTCATTACATTACCAAATGTCTTTTTACAAATGCAAGGGGGGGCAATTTTTGGAGCATTGTTCTTCTTCTTATTATTTATTGCCGCTTTAACATCTGCTGTTTCAATTTTCGAGGTTATCATTTCATACATCATTGAAGAATTAAACTTTAATCGCACGAAAGCCATCTTATTAGCTGGATTAACGATTGCCTTTATTGGGGCGCTTGCTTCATTATCTCAAACGCCTGATTCAACCTTATCATTGTTTGGATTATCGTTATTTGATTTTATGGATGCCTTTACTGCAAAAATATTATTACCACTTGGTGGGTTATTCATTATTATCTTCGTTGGCTTCTTCTTTAATAAACAAACCTTACAAGAAGAATTACAACAAGGTTCTAAAGACATTAAAAAGACGATGCTATTTATTACAATTACTAAATTCATTGCACCTGTGGCCATTGCCATTGTGTTCTTATATGAATTAGGAATTATTTAGACATATAAAAAGACGATTTCACAACTAACGTGGAATCGTCTTTTTAATTAATTATATTTAACATTTTGTTCATCTATCATTTTTTTGTAAATATCATTTAGAACAATCATTGCAGATTCTGCTTTTGGGTGATGACAAATTGATGGATGGATAATCGAGCATATATTTTGATACCAAATAGTTGCTTTTTCACGATTATGATATAATGCTCGCGTCATGTTTAATTTTTTAAATCTAGAGTTACCTTCTAATTCAAGTAAATAAAAAATATATGCATCTTCATAACTCAAAAAGTATTCTGGTTTAACCTTCTTTTCCACTTTACTTTTTTCAATTCTTAATTGTTGAAGTTCATTCATTTCATTTTCTAATAATAAATGACTTAATTCTTGAAGGTTTTTAACTTGCTCATACAAGTCCTTCCAACTTCTACATCTAATTTTAAAATACGGTTCTACATCGTATTCAACTTGATTTTTAACAACTTGAAATGAGCCCAGTGTTCTTAATTCAATTTCAGATGTGACTTGACTCCAGTGCACAATCATTCCTCCCCTATTAAATGCACAGTCTTGATAATATGTTATGAACTATTAAGTGATATCGTTCAAAATGATTCAATGATTAGCTCCTAAAAAAGATTAAATAAAATGACTGAGATGATTGGAATATATGACTTTTATCATATTGAACAATTCCGTCTTACTATTTTTATATTACATTGCATCAGACATTATTACTAAAGTCGTTTTAAAGTTACAAAAACATTTTACCACAGCACTATTTTTCTATTTTTTCGAATATATGACAATAAACTGCAAATAATAGTATTACCTTTTTGAATTTAATGTCAATTTTTCAAGAAGGAGATTCCTATGAGGAGGCATATTAAGATGGCAAAAAAAGATAACTACAAAAAAGCTGTAGATAGTGCTAAAGCATTAGAACAAAACGCAGTTTCTGTAGCTCGTTCAGCTCAACAAAATTTAAGCGAATTAACAGCAAGTGCTGTTGGGAATGTTGAATTTGCATCTGAAGAAGTCGTACACAGTGCAAAAAAATTAGCTAAAAAAGTGAATCAAGCAACGTCTTCTGCTGTGGCAGATGTTGAATTTGCTGGAGAATCACTTGTTCATAAAACAGAAAAAGCTGCAAAAAAAGCTAAAAAAGTTGTGGCAAGTTTAAAAGACTCTTTAGAGGAATAATCTTTCTCTCTTCCCCAATAGAAAAACCTCGCAACTGTGCGAGGTTTTTCTATTCTTTTGGTTTCTTTACTAAAGATAAGTCACCTAATACAATAGTCTTAATGGATTGATCTGTTAGTTCAATTTTTATTTCTGAGATGGCATTTAAATCAATTCCTGTAAATTGACTTAGAACAAATCGCTCATCACTTAAGTGATAGCCATGTTTAGCATCACAAGGTGAAATAATGGCTGTTTCTGTTACAGTTGAACTCTGACCGGTTTCATCCGTTAACACCATTGAAATCTCTGTACTTTGGGTGGTGCTTGAATCATTATTCGTACAAACACTCATGTACATTGAGATATTATCATATTGACTCAAGTTTTTAAATTCTTCGGGAATTTCAATACTTAAGGTTGCAGGGGTTTCTTCTAAACTTAATCTAAAAATTGAAACATCTCCCGTTTCATGTTCCATCTTCAAATTGTTTACTTCATTGTTTCCACCTAATGTATTAAGCGTTGCTTTTTCCTCAATAAACGGATTGATTAGGCGTAACGTATTTGGAACAATTAACGCTGATCTTACTTTCTTTTGATATAATGTGTCCGGAAGTGCAGTCGTTACTGAAAAGATTGGATTTTCACTTTCTGAATCAAATGTTGCACTTAAAAAATCTCCAATAAATTGTGTCAAAAATTTTGTATCAGGTTCTTGTTTAGTTGACGCTTGTTCATCAAGTTGGTTTTGGCTGTTTTCATCTTCTGTCACGCATGATTCATAGTCTGATTCAATAAGCGTGTATGACGTTAAAGATTGCCTTGCTTTTTCTTGACGATATTCTTCAAATAATTTAAGACTTGATAGTGATTCAACATCAGTCAACGAACTATCAATTAAAAAGCTTGTTAAAACATCTGGATATGAATAGATGGCCTCTTCTGTTTTTTTAGGATTAATGAGTAAGATACTTTCTAAATTAAGTTGTTGTTGGCTTAATTGATCCTCACTAATTCCATAAATCGCCTCCACACTTTCTTCAAATCCGATCATAATAACTTTTGAGAACGAGGCTTTATTCACTAAATCAAGACTTGCTGTCGTTTTTTCACCCAAAATAATGGCGTTTAATTCATCGCGATACGCATTAAAGACTTGTTTCACTAAATTCATATCTTGTTGTTCGTTTGTTAATAATTCTGCCAAATCTAAATAGATTGCAACACAATTTTTCTTTGCAATTTCTGATAAGATAACTTCATAATCGTTTGAGTCATAGACTAATGAAGATTGACTCGGTATGATAAAAACTATAGGTAATTCGCCTTCAGCAGTCGGTATGGCAATTTTTCCTTTTAAATCAACCGTGATTTCTTCTTTAGCTGAATTAGTAAACGTCTGACTTCCAAGCATAAAGGGTTTAACATTCTCAACTGATTCTGTATTATTTGATACAGCCACATTCGCTGTGATACTTGATGAATCTACTATATCTATTATTTGCTCCTCTTCAGCCGACGGTATTGGGTAATAAATCGATAAGACATACGTTAAAATAAAGATAAAGGCAACTCCTCCACCAATCATTAAAAACGCTCGATATTTTTTTATTCTATTAAACATGTTTGACCTCCATCCATGTATGTATCTAGTGTTCATGCATCACAACATATACTTCGTAGTTATTGTAGCTAAATCTGTTCTTTTTATACAAATTAGTTAATATTTTCCTAGTAATACAAATATATTTTCTAATCTTATCACACTCCCTGGTTTCAAAATTCCATGAAAATCGATGAAACAAAGATCATTCGCTCCCTCAAGGGGTTCGGATTGGCCCAGTAGCTGTCGTTTCTCTCTTCCTAAGCAGATACAACATTCGTATGAGTCAACACAATGATAACCTAAGCAAATTGCTGTGGTTTTTACTTTGTTCTCTTTGGCTTACGTCTCCTCTTCTCCTTTATCATTAGGCAGAAAAAAACGCCACACCTTCTGTCTGACGTCATCTTTTACTCATTTTATGTTGTTCCCTTTTTTTACTCGCTCACGTTTAAGTTGTTCTTTAACCGCTTGCTTCGCAAAATCACGCAACTGCACTTCATATTCTTTAGTAAGTGAATCTCCTAATTTTAATAAATCCAACATGTTCTGATCTGAGGTATCATCTAGTGCCGTATTAATTCCTACTTCTTTAAGATTAACTTCTACACGCGTATACTGATTCTCCCACGGAACACCTTGATATAATATTTTTAATTGATGATCGACCGTCTCAGATGCTGCAGAAAATAAGATATTTAATAGTCCAAAACTCCATTGAGCCCCTCCCCACCCTTTTGTGAGTTGATACGAATAGTCAGCTTGTTTTGTTCCTGTTCCAATGGACAAAAGCATCACATCTTCTGAATTTGTACATCTTAAATATTTACACGCTTCAATATACGCACATAGTGATGGATTATTCGCTAACACACCACCATCAATTAACGTAAATTCATTCCCTTTTTCACCTTTAAAGTTTGCCGGTGGAAAATAAGTAGGGGCTGCCGTACTTCCTCTAATCACATCTCGAACGTATAAATTACGATTGTCGTCCTTTAAATAATCAATCTGATTAAAAAATAAACCCTCAGAAACTCCAATATCATACGCTGGAATTAAGCAAGGTTTAATCATATCTGATAATTGATAATCATCAAAATATTGTAATAACAATTTTTCTAAAGGTTTAGGTGAATATTTAGGCCCATATAAACCAAAACCAGATTTTATTGTATTTAAAAAAGTTTGATTAAATATCTTTTTACCTTCTGTCATATATAAATCTAAGGCATCTTGTGCCGAATACTTAGGGTTAATAGATCCTAATTTATCAGGACACAAATAAATACCTGTTAGAATACTCCCCGTGCTTGTCCCAGCAATTAAATCAAAATAATCCCCTATTTTTGCATCACGATTTCCACTATATTCTTTTAAGTATGCTTCAAAGGAGACTAAAATCGTAGCTGGAACAATTCCCCTAATTCCACCACCATCGATGGATAATATTCTAATCATTATGCCCTCCCCTTCCAACACTCAGTTTGCTATATCATATGTTGAAAGGTCATATAAGTGTCTAACTTTTTGGCATAAAAAAAACACCCCTAAGGGTGTTAACATTCTTTATATGGTGCGGGTGACAGGAGTTGAACCTGCACACCAAAGGTACTAGAGCCTAAATCTAGCGCGTCTGCCAATTCCGCCACACCCGCATTAATATAAAAATGGTGTCCTGCAGAGGACTCGAACCTCTGACCCTCTGATTAAAAGTCAGATGCTCTACCAACTGAGCTAGCAGGACACATTGGCTGGGCTAGCTGGATTCGAACCAGCGCATGGCGGAGTCAAAGTCCGGTGCCTTACCGCTTGGCTATAGCCCAATGTTAATTTATTATGGTGGAGGATGACGGG
>DNGE01000144.1:0-8385 GCA_003486705.1 Bacillota bacterium | reverse complement strand
TAAACCGCTTCACCAACGGGCCATTCCGTCATTTGCGACTTGAATATAATAACACACAGTGTCGAAATATGTCAACATTTAATCTTAATAAATTTTACTTTTATATTATAAACCTCTTTTCACATATTATTCATCAGATTTGCTGTTGTTAAAAATCATCTGAAGATGAATAAGTGTGACGCTTCATTAGACTCATTTAATATATTCATAAAAAAACAAAGAGAAAAGCCTCTGGCTTTTCTCTTTGTTTTTTTAATACGTTACCGGTTGAATCCCTAACTGCTCTAATTTTTCAAAAATTGGTTTTAAGGCCGCATATTTGTCTCGATAAAACAGACTTCCACGTACTGTCATAAACGTCCAGCCTGCACGCTTTAACACGCGTTGGCGTTCAAGGTCTTGTTCAATCTTTTCAACACCTTCAAACACTTCACCATAACATCCAATTGCCAAACGACTTCGTTTTCCTTCAATAACTAAATCAATGTCGTATTTTCCAACTCCAACATTCGAATGGACGATGTAGCCATAATTCGTTAATGTCTCATAAACATCGCGTTCAAGTAATGAATCACATTCTTTTGATACAACGGTTGAGACAGATGGCTTTTGGCAATACATTAATAACTTACGACGAAGATCTTCTTTTGATAGTTCATCAACAGTCACTGAATGATATAAGCGCATTTGACATTTCGCACGACTCGCAGCAACATTAAAGCGTTGCGTATACATTTTCTTATTTAAAGCCGTATAACGCTTATTCGGCGCAATAACTAATGATAAGAACATAATATCACGCTCATCCCCTTGGAATGAATAAGCATCTCCACAAATAATTTGACGTTTAATAATTTCCTTTTCGCCTATTTCTTGCACGAGTAACTTTTGAATGACTTTCGCTTGCTCAGAACCTAGTAATGAAATAACACCGATTGTTTTATTTATATAACTTGGATCTTGAACCATCGCTTTAATATCAGCTACAATTTGCTTCGCCTCTTCTAAGTTCACACGACGATCATCACGCGATCCATTTTCTACATACACCGCCATAACGGGTGGTGTTAATTGCTCAAACTGCTGTGGCAATTTTAATGGAATCATTTCATGACGATAACATAAATCATTAGAAAATTCGATAATTTCAGGTACACATCTAAAATGTTCTTTTAACATGAGCTTTCCTTTACTTGAAAACACATGATTCGCAATATCGTATAACGAGGTTTGTAAATCATATAAATTTCCATTATCAATCGACGCTAAATGTCGCGTTAATAATTCTTGAATTTGAGCATCACTCACACCTGGTGTTAGCGGACTAATTTGTTGTTCATCCCCGACAATAACGGCACGTTTAGCACGCATAAAAATCGGTAAGCTTAAAATATTACTTTGACTACTTTCATCCATAATCACGACATCAAATAAGTCCGGATTTACTTTAAAGTTCTCAATCGCCTCTTTAATTGGCATAATCCAAACAGGAATAGCTGATTGACACTTCTCCATCTCCTCACGGGCCTCACGACGATACTTATCACTTAACTTCCCTGTCCCTTTTCCAATACGGGCCATTTTTTGCATCCAAACAGAAAGCGCACGGTCTTGTTCAGGCGTGACGTGTTGCAATTGATTTTTCCACGTTAATTTATAAATTAATTGCTTCATAACCTTCAAGGATTCAACTTCAAGTAAGCCTAATTTTTCTTCTAATAAAACAACATCCCACTCATCTAATGCATTTAAAAACGTCATCAGCTTACCATATTCTAAAATATCTTGCATACTCCCCGGCAAATATTCTTGCAACTCGAGTTGATTTAAGATTCGATTAGCAAACATCGGCATCGTCGTTTTTAGCGCATGTAAATGGGAATAAAAGACTGTGTATTGTTCTTTTATTTTCGTTAAATACTGAATTTGACCTAACTGACTTGTCACACCATCTAAATCCTTTTCAACAAACGAATCATACAACGCAAAACTCATCTCATGCATATTTTCACAACAAAGCATCGCCTTCATTTTAAATAAAAAGGCCTCATATTCTTGTTCCCAATGCGCAAGTTTAAGCTTTGTTCTCACCACATCAATCGACTTAAACAAAGCATCTAATTCATATAACGTCTCATATTCAATGCCGATATACGATGGGATTTGTTGTGAGATTTTTACATTTAATGATGAAATCAAATGGCAACATTCAAGCACCATTTCAAAATATTTAACTTTTTGATTATACTCAAACACATGATGCACAGCCATATCTTCAATCTCATCAGCACCACATTGCATCATGTTTTTATTCCATAACACTTTAAATTGATTTAATAAATCCATTTTTTCTTTATAAAGCATTAAGCGTTTAAAATCATCATGATCTGTTAATAAATGACCATTTATATACGTTGTCTCATAAAACTGTCTAAGTTCCTTATGAAACTTCATTAAAAGTGGTGTGAAAGCTTTTTTACCATGTACTTTATCACGAATTAAATCCACATACTGTGAAAATTTCGGGTGGTTCAAATAATCACAGACGATATGATCATTGACTAATAATAACTCTCGCTCATTAATGCCAAATAGTACATCTTTTTGCTTATCATAAATTCGTTTAAAGACTTCGTAGCGTTCCTTATTTAGCAAGCATTGTTTTAAAATTTCATTTCCATAGTCCGGCTGAATTTTTTGCAACTTTTGAACTAAGATTTCAAGCATTAAATAGACGTCATCAATGTACGCTTCATCTTTTGGAAATTCATAAAGGCCTTCAAATTGTTTTAAGGTCTCTAAACGCGTCATAAAGTGCAAACGAGAATCAAGTAAGGTTTTGTATTCTTCAGGACTGAGTAGCTTCTGCATGGATGGTAAGTCGGTTTGCACGATGTCTGCATGCGTTTTAGGTAACTGACATTTTAATTCCCACAGTGTGACAAACTCGTCTTCTGTTAACGGTGATTCGGTATCCATCTCAACTTTATCTTTAAACCATGAAAACTGCTCTGATTTTTGCGAGACAAGCTTGGCCATCTCAATCGGTTGAATGACTTTATCTTTAAACACTTGCCCTTTAGCATCAAGTTCTTTAAACCGAACGATGTTGTGCTTTGTCAGATTCATTTGTCGGTGAATCATGTCTAACTGACGACTCAGCACTTTAATATCTTTTTCTAATATTACCTCATCATAGTTAGCTAACCCATCCGATAAATGAGTAATTGACGATTCAATTTGCGCTAACACATCTTTACTTCCACCTAAAAAGGAAACACAAAATGGTGCAATTTCTTCTGGCATTTTATCCATTAAAACGCGTAACGCTTTATCTTTTTCACTTGTAATCAAAACTTTTTTTCCATTGGCTAATAAATGAGAAATTAAGTTCACAATCGTATGACTTTTCCCAGTTCCAGGTGGTCCTTGAACCGTAATGGCAATGTGTTGCGCTAATCGTCTGACAATGTCTTTTTGCTCATCATTTGCCGGTAACGGAAACAATAATTGATCTTCAATCCCTTCCCATTCTTTTATTTCTTGCTCATCTAATTGAAGCGCCTCAATATCCACAATGGCTTGGATTGTTTTAGAAATCTTTCCGCCATCATCTAAATAATCCAATGTCTTTTTTAAATCCTCAATTAATAAGACATCTGATTTTTTACGAACAAAAATCATGTGACGATCAATCACAATCGGATCTTTCGGTTGCAAGTGCGGCTCATCAACAAGTTTTACAATACCATTCGGATGTAAATAATGAATAAACTCGCTTAATAGACCAATATACTCTGCCTTTTTAAATGGATTAATAAATTGTCCTTTTGTTTCCTGATACATCGTAATAATTTGATCATGATTTGGCAACTCAAGACCTGTTAACATCTCAAGTTCTAAATAACTTCCTTTTGTACTTGGTACAAGTTTTGCTAATCCTTTTTCAGCATCAAACTCAAGATCAAGCTTTGTTAAAAAGAGTGGATGATAAATATCATGCTTGGCAAAATATTTTAATAACCCCGTTCCTAAGACAATTTCAATGCCTTCATCTTCCGTTAGTAAAGCTTGCTTTAGTTGAAATAAATAATCATAAAATCGTTGAATCTGGCGCTTACGTTTACGGACGTCAACAAAACGATCAAACTGTTCTAGCCAAGTCTCGTAATTCATTAAGACTTGTTCAACGTGAGGTGAAACCTCAATTAATTGCTTATTTAATTCCTTGACTTGAATGCTTGGTAAGCTTGTCCCTAATAAAAACTGGTCCCACACATCTAATTCGACCGCTTCATGTGAATCCGTACATTTTTCGTTTAGACTCATCACTTTCTCACGAAATAATACGTGTAATTCCTCAATCGTTAAAGCTTTTTGATTATCTTTCCAAAATGAAAAGTCTAGCAATTGAAAAAGTGTCCCTAACACCTGATCAACTGCGGGGTGGGATTCATTAAACTGTTGTTGATGAACTTCTAAAACAGCGCTCGAATCAAGACCTGTCCCCCCTAAATAAAATCCTTCACTTTCTTCTAACTCATCTAAATACCAAGCTTTTTCATATGATTTAATATGTCGTGTTGGTTCATAGTTTAATTGACGAAGTGAAAGTAAATATTCAAATAAATGTTTCACTTTCTTTTCCATCGTTGTGCACTCCCTATATCATATCTATTATCATTATTTGTCTTTTTTTGATATATGACGTTATTATATCACGAAACAACACGGTTTTACGTGTAGGACTGCACATAAATCAAAAAAGGGGCACTTTATTTTTTCCAATTTATTAAGTTAACTCTTCACTTCTCACCGCTTCGACTTGTTTAACATTCACATACCCTATAACATAAGTTGACGACTCACCTCGCCTTATTTAATTTTATCTCAAGCCTCCTCCTACTAGACGGCTTGAGACTTTCAACCTTAAAGCGTCCCCTCTGACGGACAAAGTAAAAAAGTAGAGCATCAGTCTACTTTTCTCCTTATTTTAAGCTTTCTAAAATATCATACGTCTTATCCGTATATTGAACAGTTTTATATTTTGCTTCTATTACAGACTGCCCTTCGTTATTAATAAATCCGTATAAACCATTCACTTTAACTAGCGCCAATTGATCTTCAAAATAATACGCCCATTCATACGTTGGTTCAATAACATAATGACCGTTTTCATCGACATATCCCCAAGCCCCATTCACTTTAACAGGACTCAAGCCATTTTGGCTAAACATATACAAGTTCTCAAACTGAGGCTTTAACACATACTCGCCTTCGTTATTGACAATCCCACCTAAACCATTTTTAAACACAACAGCCATATCATTTTCAAAGGCTAATCCACTGCTGTACTGAAGTTGGATCATATACTTACCTTTTTCATTAATATAGCCCACCAAATCATCTACGCGCACTTTCAACAACTGATTTGAAAACCCATTTACCTCATCAATAGCATCAAACTGTGGATTTATAACAAAGGCTCCTTTTTCATTAATATAGCCCCATTTCCCGTTATATTTAACCGCTGCTTTGTGCTCAGAAAACGGATACGCCTTTTCATATTCCAGATTAATTTTATAACGTCCTTTATTATCAACAAAGCCCCATTTATCATTGACTGCCACTGCAAACAACCCTTGCGAATACCCATTATAGTCATCAAATTGTGGCGTCACTAAGTATTGACCTTTTGAATCGATCACCCCATACTTACCTGATTCCTTAACAACAGCCATATTGTCAACAAAATCAAACGCCTCATCATATTTCGGATAAATCACATATTGTCCTTTATCATTAATATAACCATATGTCCCACCTAATCGAACCAATGCTTTTCCATTAACGAATGGTCCTGCCCAATCAAACTGAGGATTTGCAATATAGTCACCACTTTTATTAATGTAACCATACTTTCCATTTAATCTCACAATTGCAATACCATCTCGAAACGATGTGGCAAACTCATACTGCGGATTAATAATCATTTTGCCTTCTTTATCAATATAGCCCCACATTCCAAAGGCTTTAACAACCGCTACCTCATCACTAAATGGATACGCCTCTTCAAACTGAGCATTAATTTGCATAACGCCACGCTCATCAACATAGCCCCATACATCCCCTTCACATACTGCCAACAACCCGTCACTAAAATAAGTCACATGCGTAATTTTTTCGTGAATAAGCATTAATCCAACTAAGATGATCGTCCCAACAAAGGCTAATAATAGCATGAAACGAAAAAACTTTAATATAAAACGAAAGAATTTATGACGTTTAACCACTTCCTCACTAACACTTAAACGTTGCACCTCTTCTGTTTCAACTAAAGTTTTCTCTGTGTCCTCTAACTCTGGTAACTTAATATCTTCATAATTTTTTATCGTATCAATTGGATATTGTTTAAGTAAAGCCACTTCATTTTCCTTTTCCAATGAAATCCCTCCCCGTCTGACACGTCTTCTATACATTATATAAACAATCACCTAAATTATGAAAATATTTTTTACGCAAAAAAAGAGCACGGCCTTAGCCATACCCTTATCTGTCTTATTTAGCAACATTCCCTGCAATGTTTAACACATCCCACGTTCTTGCAAACGGTGGAGCATAACATAAATCTAGCATTGCTAACTGTTCAGTTGTTAACTTCGCAAAAATAGCCGTTGCTAATACATTTACACGTTGAACTGCATCTTTTTTACCAACGGCTTGTCCACCTAGTAATACTTTTGTTTTAGCATCATAAATAAGTTTAACGCTAATTTTGGCCTGCCCTGGATAATAGTTTGTTTGATTCATGTCCGTGATAAAGACTGTTTTATAGTCTAATCCTAAACGCTTTGCTTCCTCTTCCGATAAGCCCGTACGCGCCGCTTCTAAATCTAATACTTTAAGACATGATGAACCAAGCGCACCACTAAACGTCTTATGAAGTCCTGCTAAATTATCTCCAACAATACGCCCCATTTTATTAGCAACTGTAGCCAGTGGAATATAATCAGGATCTGCTTTTAACACATGATGAATACTTGCACAATCACCTGCTGCATACACATCAGGTAATGACGTTTTTCCTTCTTCATCAATGACAATAGCCCCATTACCAAGCATTTCAATTCCAGTCGCTTTTAAAAACGCTGTATTCGGTCTTACACCGGCCGTTACCACCACTAAATCAGCATCAAAGTCTGCCTGGTTTGTTTTAACACCTGTCACCACGTGTTCACCCAATAACTCCGTAACTGTCGTTCCTAAATGAAGATGAACCCCGTGTGCAGAACATTCTTCTTCAAGCAAATCTGTAATCTCTGCATCAAACGTTGTCGCTAAGACACGATCCGCTAATTGAAAGACATGAATCTCTTTATGATATTGTTTGGCTGCTTCCACCAATTCAAGTCCAATAAAACCTGCCCCAACAATAGCCACTGTTTTAATATTTTCATCTTGCATTTTTTCTTTTAAAATTTGTCCATCTTCCATACTCTTTAACGTATATACATGCTCTAAATTAAGATTCTTAATCGGTGGCATGACTGCTCCTGCCCCTGTTGCAATCATTAATTTATCATATGAATCAGTAAAAGTTTCACCAGTTTCTAAGTTTTTCACGTTTATCGTCTTAGACTGAGGATCAACTTCTAAAACCTCATGCAAAGCATGAACCTCAATTCCTGATTGTTTAAATTGCTCGATTGTTCTAGCAATCATATGCTGAGAATCCTCAAAAAAGTTACCAACAAAATAAGGTAATCCACATGCACCAAATGAAACATGTTTTGTTTTCTCATATACCGTAATCTCTGCATCCTTTTGACTACGTTTTAATTTCGCTGCTGCACTCATTCCTGCGGCAACACCACCAATAATGATTACTTTCATCTGCATACCTCCTACATGATAGCTAGTTCATTTATATAATAAATAGCAACATTTCTCAACTCATTTGCTAAGCTTTCTGACTTTTCTATTAAAAAGCAAAAAAAAAGACTTTCTATCGAAAGTCATTATTATCTTATATGGGGCGATTGATGGGAATCGAACCCACGAATGCTGGAGCCACAATCCAGTGCGTTAACCACTTCGCCACAACCGCCATATAATATGTTGGCAGGGGTAGCAGGAATCGAACCCACACTAACGGTTTTGGAGACCGCTGTTCTACCTTTAAACTATACCCCTAAGATTTCTGGTGCCGGAAACAGGACTTGAACCCGCAACCTACTGATTACAAGTCAGTTGCTCTACCAGTTGAGCTATTCCGGCTTTGTTTGTTGTTATTATTTATTTTTTTGGTGGAGACTAGGGGGATCGAACCCCTGACCTCCTGCGTGCAAGGCAGGCGCTCTCCCAGCTGAGCTAAGTCCCCAAGTT
>DNGE01000078.1:18682-18927 GCA_003486705.1 Bacillota bacterium | reverse complement strand
AAAATCCCTCTAGCTTGGGGCGCTAACCGCCAAGGGCGCTTAGTAGCCGATCATATCAACGGGCTTGACGCTAAGTTTAACGGAAGCCTCGGAACTTCCGTTGCCAAAGTATTTGACCTAGACGTTGCGTTGACGGGGTTAAACGAACGCGCGCTTCAAGCGGCCAACATGCCGTATGAAGCCATCACGGTTCATCCGAATAACCATGCGGGGTATTACCCGGGGGCAGCGCAGCTGCACCTAAA
>DNGE01000078.1:17869-18350 GCA_003486705.1 Bacillota bacterium | reverse complement strand
GCGCCACCATTTTCAAGTGCGAAAGATCCTGTTAATATGGCGGGTTATGTTGCTGCCCATGTGGCAGGAGGTGATTATGATGTGGTTCAATATCACGAGGTTGATTCTTTTGTTGATAACGGAGGGTTCTTGCTTGACGTTCGCTCACCGAAAGAATTTGAATCGGGTCATATTGAAGGTGCGGTTAATATTTCAGTTGATGAGTTGCGTCATCGTTTAGCTGAAATTCCAAGTGATAAAGAGATCGTAATTTATTGCCAAGTTGGATTCCGTGGGTACTTAGCGCTTGAAATTTTAAAACATAATGCGTTCAAACAGTTGAAAAACTTAACGGGTGGCTATCGCACGTATGAAGTGGTCAAGCAGGCTGAAACAAAAACAGGGCTTGATTGCTACGGTTTAGCGTGATACTCCACCTAAACACTAAGAAATAATGAATATAAATAACCCCTTCATTTGTATGATAACGAATGAAGGGGTT
>DNGE01000078.1:10183-17570 GCA_003486705.1 Bacillota bacterium | reverse complement strand
TTCACTTAAATACTCAACTATTTTAAATCCACACTTATTAACATAAAAATGTATATTTCGTTTTTCAAAGCATGGTGTATGAGTTTCCCAAACTTTAGTTTTATGATATTTTTCTTCAATAGCTTTCCAAGCTTTATATCCAATACCTTTACCACCCTCACCTTTAGCTACAAATAAAAAGTCTAAAGAATTGTGCTGTGTTTCTTCATTAATAGAAACGATTACGCCCCCTATTCTAGTACCATTTGACAGTATATGATATATAACCGCTCCCACAGCTTTAAAGTTTTCTTCAATATCTTCATCAGAAGGAATAGGTCCATCTTCTAAAGACCCAAATTCTTCAATTACTGCTACTGCAAATGATTCTTGTATGTCTTTTTTAAATTTAGATAATTCATGCTTTTTTACGAGTTCTAATGTAACTATATTATTGTATTTCATAAGATCTCCTCCATCTATATATTAAAATTTATTTTGAAATTCCTCTTTAACACATTTTCTCCAAAGTATAAAAGCTATAGCTACAGAAATTACTCCACCGACACTTGGTACTAGAAATATTCCATAAACTCCAACAATTTTAGTTAAGACTACAATTAGCACTAATGGAAGTATCACTGATTCAACTAACATTACCACTATAGATGCAGTTGCTTTTTCAAGTCCAGTTAAAAAACTTCCTACAGTCATAGTAAACCAATTAAATAAATATGATGGCGCACTTAATAATAACGCAATTTTGCCCATATGAATAATGTCAACATCTGATTTTGAAGAAAATAGTCCAACTAAAAAATCAGGTAGTGTAAATATGATAATCATAGTTACAATTGAAATAGTAAATCCAGCAATGCAAGTTATTTTAAAGAATGTAGTTATACGTTCATAATTTTTAGCTCCATAATTATAGCTAATAGCCGGTTGTATAGAATCAATCATGCCAAATAATAATGGAGATATTAGTGCGTCTACATACATAACAATTGAAAATGCAGCTACTCCTACTGGGCCACTATAATAAAGAAGAAATCCATTGGTGATAATTGATATAATAGAGCCTGATATGTTGCTTAAAAATTCAGAGCTTCCATTATACACAATATATAATAGCTCTTTTACATGTATCTTTGGTTTTGTAAATCTTAATGCCACCTTCTTCGTAATGAAAGGATACAGACAAATTATCGTTCCTATTGACATACTTAATACGCTAGAAAGTGCAGCATATTCTATGCCTAGTTTAAAGTATCCTATTAAAATAGCATCTAATATAATATTAAGTACTGATACAACTATGTTTACCCACATACTCAAGTTTGCCTTACCACATAATCTTAAATAATTATCTAATGCAAATAATGGTGCTATAATAGGCAATGCTAAAATAAATACATAAGCAAATCTATATGATAAATCTGCAAGGTGTTTATCTTTGATTAAGATAAATATAATATCCTTTGCAAAAAGTAAACTTAATATCATAAATACGCTATTAATAACTAACATTAGTAAAAAAGCAACTGTAAAAATATTATTTGCTTCTTTCTCTTCTTTTTCTCCTAATTTAATACCTATCTTTACAGATGCTCCTGCTGCAATCATATCTCCAACTGCAAATACTACCATAATAATTGGAAAAACAAGGTTTATTGCAGCCAATGCATGACTTCCTATTATTTTTCCAACAAACATTCCATCTGCTATCATATAAATAGATGAAAATAACATACTGATTAAACTTGGAATTGCAAGTTTTGCAAATAGTTGTTTTGGTGGAGTTATTCCAAAAAGTTCTTGATTCATTGATACTCTCCTTAAAAATGTATTATTATAATCTACGTATTCTTTCACCTTTAAATTTGTATTACATCTCTCTTGAGAATAAAAGATATAGTTAAAGAAATACTTTCTTCCTAAGATTATTAAATTTAAACTTTGACATAGAATTAAGAAGAACTTAAAATAAGTATAAAGTATCCCATAATGGTAGAGTCAAGGAGGTTTTATGAACAATAATTTATTAACTATAGGAGAGCTTTCAAAAAGAACTGGATGTAGTATTAAATCACTTCGCTATTATGATTCCATCGGACTACTAAAACCTGTATATGTTAATCAGGATACTAATTATAGGTACTATACTTTTGAACAGACAAGAATGGTTGATTTAATACAAATATGCGTTCATTTATCTATCCCTTTAAAAGAAGTAAAAGACTTAGTTTTTAGGTACGATGATAAGGTTGATTATAAATATTTAATAGAATACGGAAAGAAAATAACAAAAGAAAAAATATCCACTCTCAATGAAAATTTAGACTTTTTAAATTTATTACAAGAAGATATAGAAAGAGTAGATAGTTATAGTGATGACGAGTCAAAAGAATTTGATCTGAATGAAAAATACTATTATACGATGCCTTTATATGAGGATGAAATGAATGATAGATATTATAAATTGTTAGATGTTATATTTAATGAATGTTTTAGTAAGAAATTATCTATTAAACATGAATATGGTGTAATTATAAATATAAAAAATAATGTAGTTACTAAATTTGTTGCATGTGAAGTTGATAAAAAAGATTCTAATATTGAAAATGTAATTAAAATTAAAGAAAATACTTTTTTATGTAAAAAGACTAATGAGTTTAACTTTGATAGGATTTGTAAAATGTTTTCTCATATAAGTTGTATTGATAAAACAATTATTATATGCCCTGGATATAGTTATGATTTTTCGAGTCCATATTTTGAAGCAAAGTGTAATTTATACATTTAATGTTTTTGTCGTTTTAATACACAAGTTTTCAACAGAAACACAACCGAATATGAGTGGGCTAGCTTAATGTAATTAGGGTAATAAAATTTTTTATTTTTAAATTTTTAGATAACTCTAATTCGAAGAGGCAAACAGAAAGTAACAACTTAGAAAAGGTTTATTTGTTGGATTGACAATCGTACACTCTTAGCAGCGGATTCACAAAATAACATGAAAAAAAACACAAGAAACGTTGGTAGAGCCCAACATCTCTTGTGTTTTTTTTGTTACTTCACATACTTATTAACAAAATTATAGATCGTTGTCCAATAAAGCTCAGGATTTGCAGAACTTGATTTAGCATGTTCTGCCCCTTCTACTGTTAACATTTCTTTTTCAGAGCCTGCCGCGTTATAAAGTTCTTCCATCATTTCATATGGGACAAAGTCATCTTTATCCCCATGAATAAATAAGATTGGTGTTTTAGATTTTTTAACTTGTTCTAGAGCTGATGCTTCATCTAGATAGTATCCAGCTCTTAGCTTTGCAACAAGCGATGACGCATGCATAATAGGGAAGGCTGGTAACGAGAACAGTTCATCTAATTGATAAGCAAATTGATCCCAAACTGAGGTATATCCACAGTCGGCAACAATAGCTTTAACATTTGAAGGTAAATCTTCACCAGATGTCATCATCACAGTAGCGGCTCCCATTGAAACCCCATGTAAGACAATGTCAGCATCAGGTGTACCTTTTAAGATAAGCTCAATCCATGATAGCATATCTAAGCGATCGTGCCATCCCATTCCGATATAGTCACCTTCACTGTCGCCATGTCCACGGAGGTTAGGAATTAGTACATTATAGCCCATATCATAAAATTTCTTAGCATATGAACTCATCTGCGTGGCATCACTTGTATAACCATGAGTGGCAATTACCCACTTATTCGTTTTATTTTCATTTAAAACCTCATAAGCATGTAGTGTTAATCCATCATCAGACGTGATATTAAGCTCAGACGTAGGCCCTTCATTTAATAGCCAGTCAATATCCTCATCCAAAACATCCCCACTCGTTTGTTCTTGATCATCAGGTGTTCCAAACACAATATCTTTTGGTGTATTAGGGTTTAAGGCTAAGTTATAAAAATAGTTCCCAGCAAAACCTAACCCACCGATGAGGATAACACTAAAAGTAACTAATGTTATGATAATAATTTTCTTTTTTTTCATATTAATCTCCTCAAATCATCTGTCATATAAGTTTGTTTGATTTTATCACACCAATACTTTGAAAGTCAAAAAAATCAGATAAGGAATAAATTTCTAATTGTTAGTATCTGCAGATATAAAATTTTTATTATACATATCCAGTATAAAAAAACTCGTAGAATCTACACCCAAAGAGTGGTGTCTATCCTACGAGTTTTAGCTTACTAAATAACGTAATACTAATAAAAAATTTATATTTTGATGTTTTAAAATTTAATACGCAACTTGATTGGTTGCGTTTCATCTTCTTTTGCATATGTTGTTATTTTTCGGATAAACTCCTAGAGCTATTTAAAAAACGAACTACTAAATAAAAACAAGCTCCCTTGTTTCAAGAACAAGAAAAGCTTGTTTAATAAATGTGTATATATAACTAACAATAAAACCATAACTTTAGGGTAAAGTAAAATTATAATCATTTTATTATTTCAAAATTTTAAAAATGATTGTATAATAAAAGTAACGAGAAAAGAACCAAGTCATTATTCAGAGTATGACAACTTGATCGTACTTGCAGTGACACTAATTAATTAAATGTCAGTAAAAAGCACTCTTCTGTCGGCAAACTTCGGGGTGCTTTTTACTTTTTTTTGATAAAGCGAAATAGCTCAACACCGTATTGAATAACTTGTAAAAGTTTTTCAATGACTAAAAGAGTTGAAAATAATACAACAAACAAAATAACGAGATAAGAAAATTCTGTTGGTAGTAAATCTAAAATTTCGATTGTTATCACCCCCTTGCTGATAACTGTCATCAACAAGAGGAAAAAAGTTAAGTCACACCCAAAAATAAATGACTTGATTCAAAGTTAATTATATATCAAATTTTGTCGAATTCAAAGATGATTATGGAAAACGAAGAATATTCTTACAATTAACTAATAAAACTTGTATAATAAAAGTAACAAAAAAAAGAACCAAGTCATTATTCAGAGTATGACAACTTGATCGTACTTGCAGTGACATGGAATATTTAAATATCAATAAAAAGCACTCATCGGTCGGCAAACTTCAGGGTGCTTTTTACTTTTTTCTAATGTAATCAACTTATCGAATTTTCCCATGTTCTCCAATCGGAAACCCAATAAAAACCGTGGTGCCCTTACCAACTTGCGACTCAATGCGAAGCGCCAAGCCAAGTCGGTCACATAATTTTTTTGCATAAATATAGGCCGATTCCAGTCGATTTGCCAAGCAGGCGGCCATTTTCACCCGTAAACCCCTTATCAAAAACGCGCGGCACATCGCGCTCACTAATTCCGATACCGTTATCTTGAATACAGAGTGTGATTTGGTGCTCAAATGTAGTGGCATAAATTTTAAGTTTACGTTGGTTGTCTCTACAATATTTGATCACATTGCCAACTATTTGATTCAGAATAAATTCAACCCATTTCGGGTCGGTATACACGTCATATTCTAAGTGTGACATTTCAATCGAGATGCGTTTACTAATTAAATCAGGGGCATTTTTTTTGACCACTTGCTTGACCAGCTGATTAAGATTAAACGATTTGATGATATAGTCGCGGCTGATATCTTGGCTTTTTGAATAATATAAAACGTGCTCGATATAATTTTCAATTCGTTTTTGCTTAACTCAACGCTATTATCAAAAGCTGTAATGGTTCCTTAAGCGTAAGTTCTTTGTACGTTAACATATCTGAGTTTTGCGGTTGTTGATACGTTCGTTTTAACAACGAGTGAATACGCGCGAGCAGAATTTGCGGCTTAGTCGCAAAATAATCGGCCTCTAAATTCATACTCATCAGTTCCTTATTAGTTGATGAATCTAGTATACCGCCAGACGTCAAAATCTGATAGGTAACTACCTAAAAATAATCTTTCCATTTTGAAAGATTGCGTTAACAATTAGTTTAACAAGGTTAACTAGTCATGTTGGACCAGTGTGTTTGGTATAATGAATGAAAATAGTTATTAAAGTAGGAGAGGATAAAATGTGGTTATTATATGCGTTTGGATCAGCGTTGTTTGCAGGTGCAACATCAATTTTAGCTAAATTAGGAATTGAGGATGTTGATTCTTATCTTGTGACAGCCTTACGAACAGTCGTTGTTTTAATTTTTTCATGGTTGATGGTTTTTGTTGTAGGGTCGTTTGATACGATTACAGCTATTAGCACTAAAAGTTTTGTGTTTTTAATTTTATCAGGCTTAGCAACAGGTGGTTCGTGGCTTTGTTATTTTAAAGCCTTGCAGTTAGGGGATGTCAATAAAGTAACCCCGATTGATAAATCGAGCACCATTTTAACCATGGTGCTAGCTTTTATTTTCTTAAATGAATCGATTAGTTTAAATATAATTATTGGATTGATTGGAATTGCTGTAGGAACGTATTTGATGATTCAAAAAAAGGAAGGTGCTCAAATCTCACTAAAAGGAAATGCATGGCTTGTATATGCCTCTTTGTCAGCAATATTCGCGGCACTCACGTCAATACTAGCAAAGGTCGGAATTGAGAATGTTGAGTCGAATTTAGGAACGGCAATCCGTACTGTTATTGTTTTAATTATGGCGTGGGTAATTGTGTTTATAAATAAAAAGCAATCTGAAATAATAAAAATAAATAAACGTAGCCTACTATTTATTGTGCTATCAGGTGTTGCAACAGGAGCGTCGTGGCTATGTTATTACAAAGCGTTGCAAATGGGGCCTGCGAGTATCGTCGTGCCAATTGATAAGCTAAGCATTTTAGTGACAGTAGGATTTGCGTATGTCTTCCTTGGTGAAAAGCTAAATAAAAAGTCCGCGATAGGACTAGGATTAATCGTCATCGGGACTTTGTGTTTGTTGTTTAAATTTTAAAAAAATAGCTTAATAAAAAGTATGGAAATAAGTGAAATCCAAATCACGATAATAACCGTTGCCGCCACATAATTCTTAGGTTTACCATGATCAAATAAATGCGCAGCATCAGTTCGACACTCCAACATAATCTCCTCAGGAATTAGCTTAAGCGCAATATAAATACCTAGTGGAAGCAAAATCACATCATCCAAAAAGCCAAGCAGCGGGATAAAATCAGGAATCAAATCAATCGGACTCAACGCATACCCTACCACTAAAATAGCAACACCCTTAGCCAACCACGAAACATCATCACGGCGATAAGCCAGATAAAGCGCCGCAACTTCTAACTTTAATGCTTTTGCTTTTCTCATTAATTCTTTTGCATCCACAAGCGTAAACCTCCCTAATAAACTCACAACAAATTAGTTACATTTTACCACGATTAAATAGTTAAAACTCTTTTTTAACAAACTCTTAACACAATAAACAAAGTTAAAGAACAATTATATCCTTTTGAAAAGTTTTCTTTTATTG
>DNGE01000078.1:0-9916 GCA_003486705.1 Bacillota bacterium | reverse complement strand
ATTATTACGCTAGTTATATTAGGATGCACGGTTATGAGTTTGGTAGAAGGTGTGGTTCAACCAACGTATTTTGCTAAATCATTTCTTAAAATTGTTACTTTTTTGGGATGCATAGTAGCTTATTATGTTATAAATAGAGATCGTAGTTTATTTGATTGCCTCAGTTATAAAGTTTCGTTAAAAGGTGCTATATTGTTAGGAATTGCGATGTATCTTTTTATTATGGTGGCGTACTATGGCTTGCAGTTCTTGCTTGATTTCGATACCATTGTGGATAACTTATTGGCAAAAGAAAATATATCTAAGGATAATTTTATTATGGTGGCACTTTATATCAGCGTGGTGAATTCGTTTTTAGAAGAAGTTTTTTTCCGAGGCTTTGCTTTTTTAGAGTTAAAGAAGTATTTGAATGTTAAGTGGGCCTCGATTATTAGTGCAACGTGCTTCGCCGTTTATCACACGTTTATTATGGGAAGCTGGTTCTCGCCGTTTGTCTTTGTTTTATTAATGACTTCATTAATTGTTGGGGGACTTATCTTTAACTACCTTGATCAAAAGGGGTCAATATATCCGTCGTGGTTTGTCCACATGTCAGCAAACTTGGCAATTAATACAGTTGGGTTAATTATGTTTGGGTTGGTGTAATAAAAAAACTCGTAGAAATCTACGAGTTTTTTTATTTTAAAGAAGATTTAATCACTTTAATTATTTACGTTTATTTGCTTTAGGGTCCACTTTTTTGATAAATAATTGTCCCATTTTTGTGCGGATTAAGTTGTTAATTGACTCATCAAAATATAAGTCATTGTAAATACGAACTTTATTTTCACGCATACCCATAATGACGTGCTCAATCGCCCCTTTAACAACAGCGCGTTCTAAATTTTTTTGAATTTCAACTGTTAACATTTCACCTTTTTTAGATACGAATTCACATTCAATTCCTTTAGCACTATCTTTCCACATAATAACACTCTCCGATCAATTAGATTTAGTAGTATGAATAAGTTGTAAGTTTTGTGATGTTTGTGACTTCACGATTAACTATATTCACCTGATAAATTAAAAATGACTGAAAAGTATTTTGTTTCGTAAGCCACAGTTTTGCTTTAAACGACAATGATCTTAAGAGGTCATTTTTCAGCATATATATAAAGTAGTTTGAAGAAATTAAAAGCCGTGGCACCGGCTTTTAAACTACAATATAATTAATAACTTTAGATAGTGTTTTTTTCATTTTTTAATAAGCTTCTAAATCTTAAAGGTTATCACAATATGATTATTCGAATTCTAAAAAGATGCTGTTCATTATATTTCAGTGTGGAATCGCCCCTTTGAGTTTTGCTGTGTAAAACGGTACTTCAATTAACTTTATTATATAGCGCGCTAGTCAAACTTTCTTTCCGAGATGTTTTTTCGACATTTCATGTAAAAAAGTGTTGTTTAAAACCTAGTTTAGTAAGTTTTTATTGATTAAAGTTAAATGTAGTGTGAGGAACAGTATGTACTAACTTGAAAACTAGAAAAGAGTTTAATATGATAAAAAAGAATTAATGTTTTAGGCGTCTACTTAGTTTTATGGTAGTGAAGGCTACATATAAATTTTAAAGAGAAATACAAAATAATAAGCATTTTATGAAATTGTATTTCATAAATTAAAAAGTAATGTAATAGTCTTGCATTATTATTAAAATGAAGTATAATAATAGTAATGATTACTACTTAAGTAGTTTAGAGGAGGAATTAATATGAAATATTGTGTCTGTCCAGTATGTAAAAATGTAATTGAGGTAGTAGAAGATCACAAAGTTCCAGTGATGTGCTGTGGTAAAAAAATGGAAGTTTTAACTGCTAACACTGCTGAAGCAGCTGTTGAAAAACACTTACCAGTTGTAAATGTTGAAAATGGTGTTGTAAATGTTAAGGTTGGAGAAGTTGAACATCCAATGACTGAAGCTCACTACATCGGATTCATCACAGTTAAAGCAGGAAATAGCGTATTACGTTATGACTTAAACGTTGACCAAGCACCAGCTGCATCATTCAACTTAAATGGATACACTGGTTTAGTTGAAGTTTACGAATATTGCAACTTACACGGATTATGGAAAACTGAAGTTACAGTTTAATTAATCTTTAAGATAATTGAGACACCCGAGGGGTGTCTTTTTTTATAGGTATTTTACAAAGTGCGGTTTGTAGTGTACTCCGGATTTTTTGGTAGGAAATTAGTCTATTTTACATACGAAATAAGTTAATAAACGAATTGATCGTACATATCCAGATGATAAAATTTTATGAAAATTTCCATTCATATAATAGGATTTCAGTGACAATCTGCTATTATATAATAGATTTGCTTAAATGTTTTTCACTACATAGCATCATCTAAGTTGAAAATACGGTGTTGTTTGAGGTTATGAGATAGCCCATAAAATAAATGCATTAAAGGTGTAAACATCAACTTTATGTCCAATAAGTTGATAAAAAGTTGATGTTTTTTTGTTAGACTAACAAACAACTGCTAATATTAAGGTAGAACGTATCTTTTGGAGGAATAATATGAGTTATAAAATATTAATAGTAGATGATGAATTAGATATTTTAAATATGTTAAAGCAATATTTTGAAATGAATCAGTATCTTGTATACACGGCCGATTGTGGGCAAAAGGCGTTAGAACAAGTCGTGAATCAACCGGATATTATTTTATTAGATGTTAATATGCCAGATTTGAATGGATTGGATGTGTGTTCAAGAATTCGTGAGCATGTGAACTGTCCTATTATTTTCTTAACAGCAAAAGTGGAAGAAGCTGATAAGATCAAAGGTTTTTCTGTGGGTGGAGACGATTATGTGACCAAGCCGTTTTCACTACAAGAGTTAGGCGCTCGTGTTAGCGCGCATTTGCGTCGCCAAAATCGCGTGGTGCAATCAACTAAAATTAAAGTAGATGAGGATTTAGTGATTGATTATACAGAGCAGCAACTTTACTATCAAGGAGAACCGATAAACTTAGCTAAAAAAGAATATTTAATTATTGAATTATTATCTCAAAATCCAAAGCAAACATTTGATAAAGAGCGAATTTATGATAAAGTTTGGGGCTATGAGAGTGAAGGAGATAGTTCGGTTATTGCCGAACATATTCGACGCATTCGAACGAAGCTATCAAAATACAGTGATAAAACTTATATTGAGACCGTTTGGGGAATGGGGTATAAATGGATAAATTAAAGTTATTATTTCAAAAAATTGTGAACTGGTTTAATAACCTATCCATTAAACATTCATATATTGCCTACATAACCATTTCTTTAATTGTCTCAGCGCTCATCGGAGCAATAATCATGTCGGGTATTTCGGAAATGAAAAGTTATATTTATATTTATGATCAATATCAAATCACATATAATAAAGTTCAAACGTATACTTATAAGATGGTTGAAGATGAAGTTTTGCACGTAAAAGAGCTAGAAAATGAAGTTGAATATATCATAATGGATACATCGAATTACACAAGTGTTACTATTAGTGTCTATAAAAATGAGCAAAAGGAAGTAGAAGTGCTTAGAGATAAACAAGGTGTTTTGAAGGCATTAGTCATTAAGGAACACATAGTAGTAACAACCTCGATTCTTGACTTTGTGTTAGGTGCGCTACTCATTATGACATTACCTATTGCATTTTTTATTGGATGTATTGTTTGTTCCATTTTATTTTTTAAGTACAAACTAAATCCTCCTATTCAAATTTTGATGGACGCATCTAATAAAATTTCCGATAATGAATTAGATTTCACGGTGGAATATGATAATCAAGATGAAATGGGGCAGTTATGTGACTCATTTGAAATGATGAGAGACGCATTATATGAAAATCAAAAAGAGTTATGGCGAAATATTGAGGAGCGTAAGCGACTAAATTCAGCATTTTCTCATGATCTTCGCACACCGCTAACCGTTTTAAAAGGCTACTCTGAAATGTTATTAATGGCAATCGATGCTGATTCCATAAATAAAGACAATATGAGACAAACCGTCACAACCATATCAAAAAACATTGAACGTTTAGAACGTTACACGTATGAGATGAGCCGCATGCAAAAACTTGAAGATATTTCAGTAAACAAAGAAAAAAAATCAACAGCGTTATTGTTGAGTCACTTAAAAGAAGCAGGTGAGATACTAAGTGGTGATTTGAATTTTTATTTTAACTGTAATATTGAAGCACTTTCTGTGGATCTTGATTTAGAATTAGTGATGCAAGTTTATGAAAATTTAATGGCTAATAGTAAACGATATGCACGTGCTTCAATCTGGGTAACTTGCACCATTATTAATAAAGAGCTAGTTATTGAGGTTGCAGATGACGGCCAAGGATTTACTAAAGAAGGTTTATTAAAAGCAACGAATCCATTTTATAAGGAGCAAGAAAATGTTGATAATGCTCATTTTGGATTAGGATTGCACATTTGTCGTTTGTTAACTGAAAAACATGGTGGTGATTTAAAGGTTGCAAATCATCAACGAGGTGGGGCACAAATAACTGCTAATTTTGGAAAAGTTATTTAAAGTTTATAATTGTAGATAAAAAGTTGATAATTGTTCGTTATAATCATTTTTGTCAGGGGGAAATCCTTGATGAAAATGATTTTTTTATTGGAACGTAACTTAGGTAAAATGTATGTGACATTAATTAAAGTGAATAGTTTTCCATGACTAGTAAAGATTAAGAAATGGAAAGTATTATAAAAATATTTTATATGAGGTGAGAAGATGTCAGCAGTTCTTAAACTTGAAAATGTTAGTAAGACAATGGACAAAAAACAGTTAGTTCATAATATTTCGTTTGAAATTAATGCAGGCGAGATTTTTGGATTTTTAGGCCCAAATGGTGCTGGGAAAACGACGACGATTAAAATGATTACTGGATTATATAAAATGAGCGAAGGTGAAGTTTATATTAACGGTAAAAGTGTTAAAAAACAACATGAGCAAGCATTAGCTTCAGTTGGTGGGATTATTGAAAATCCTGAAATGTATGGTTATTTAAGTGGTCGAGATAATTTAAAAATTTATGCTCGTATGCACGGTGGAATTTCTAAAGAGCGCATTGAAGAAGTCATTAAGTTAGTTAAACTTGAAAATCGTATTGATGATAAAGTGAGTAAATATTCACTCGGGATGCGCCAACGTTTAGGGGTTGCTCAAGCGTTATTACATAAACCTAGTCTATTAATTCTTGATGAACCAACAAATGGACTTGATCCAATGGGGATTAAAGAATTACGTGAGATGCTACGTGAATTAGCGGATAATGAAAACTTAGCCGTTTTAGTTTCAAGTCACTTATTAAGTGAAATGGAATTAATGTGTGACCGTTTTGGAATTATTGATAATGGAAAAATGATTGATTTTAGAACAAAAGAAAGCATTCAAAAAAATCAAAATCAAGAAATTAAAACATATTTAATTGAAGTAGATAATGCAGCTAAAGCAGTTGAGTTATTAAATGAAAAATTTAATCATTTATCAATTGAATTAGAAGATGAAAGCATTAAAGTAAGTTGTGAAAAGTCAGTTTGTGCACAAGTTAATAAATATCTTGTTATGAATGATATTTTAGTTTATGGGTTAACAAATGTGTCAAAATCATTAGAAGATGAATTTATGCAAATTACAGAAGGTTCGAAAAAACAAATTCGTTAATTGAAAGGAGAGATAGTAGTGAAAATTTTTGCATTAACATACAATGAGTTAATTAAGCAGTTAAAAGGAAAAGGGACAAGACTTATCCTAGCATTATTAGTAATCTTTGCAGTAATTTTACCGATTGGATTTAGTTTAATACCTGAATCATCGTTCAGTAATTATCAAACACAATCAAATGAAGTGTATTTACAAGAGGCTAAAGATACTGTTACAGCATTAGAAAATAAAACTAGTGATGAAGATAAAATTAAGCTAATCATAGCAAAAGGTGACTATGAGTATTATTTATTAAATAATGAAGCTAAAGTCGGTTTTAATGAGAAGTATGGATATAATGAGTGGCGTGAAGACGTTTCAAGAGAGTTCAAAAGAAAATATATTGAAGCAGAAGCTGTTAAGTTAATTATGGCGGGAATGCCAAAAGATGTGTTAATGGACAAGATTTATAATGTTGATCCAGCTATCTTAAATAAGGCTTATGAGTCAACAAAAGCAGAACAAGAAAAAATATTAGCTGAATTAGAAGTTGAAAAAGAAGCATATCGTTCTATCGTAATCGAAGAAGATTATTTAACTTATTTAGAAAAAAATATGGCTTATTATTCAGAGATTATCGCAAGCAGACAAAAAGAAATCGATACGTTAAAAAAAGATTTAGCTAAAGACCCTAAAAATGAACAAATACTAGCTCAAATCGATAATTTAGAAGCTGATATTGCACGTGAGCAAGCAGTATTAGCAGTTAAACAATATCGTTATGATAATAAAATTGATTTCTCAGTAACAAACTGGAAAAATAAAACGTTAAAAACAATTGAAGATGCAACATATGAGAAATATACAAAAGCATTATCAGAAGATGAATACAAGCGTCAAGCAAGTTTAGAAGGATCGACTATTACGTTTGATCAATATCAAGAAATTTATAAAAATAATCAAATTGAATTAGAAAATAAGATTAATCAAAATTGGTATAGTCTTGAAAAGAATTTACCACAATTACAATATGTAACGGATGCTCGTACTGTTATGAATACAGTGTCTAATATCTTCATGATTGCTGCGGGTGTTGTTATTATTATTTTAGGTGGTGGAATTGTTTCAAATGAGTTCTCAACAGGAACAATTCGATTACTTTTAATTCGTCCAGTTAGCCGAGTAAAAGTATTAATCTCTAAATTATTATCATTATTAATCTTTGGATATGGGATTGTTATTGTGACAACCTTAATTTCACTTGTGAGCAGTGGAGCTGTTTATGGATTCGACACATTAGGAATTCCAGTATTAGAAGTTATCAATGGGGCTGTAACGGAACAAAACTTTATTATGGTATTAGTAAATAATATGGCAGTAGCAAGTTTAAGTTTAGTATTTGTGATTGGATTAGTGTTCTCACTTTCAACATTAACAAAAAATACAGCGATTGCGGTTGCTTTAAGTATTGTTGTTTATTTAGGGGCAATGCCATTAACAGTAATGATTGCAGAAAGCTTCAAAGGTATTGGGAATACATTTATTCCATTCATTAACCAACCGATGCTTAATTTAAATGCAGAATCATTAGAAATGATGAAATCTCAATCAGGTGTCACACTAAATTCAGGTATGGGATTAACTCAGTTAATGATCATAGCTGCTGTGTTAGTAGGTCTTTCATTCGTCATGTTTACGAAAAAAGATGTTCAAAACTAATTAAGTATAAAAAAATTAATTTTAAACAATATTAAATAATATAACATTGGAGGTATTACTTATGAAATTATTAAAGAAAATGTCATTATTTGTTGCAGCAGCTTCTATGATTCTTATGTTAGGGGCTTGTTCAAAAGAAAGCAGTGACGTTGCAGATGGCGTATCATTCCTATATGAAGCAACTAAAGAAGTGGATAAAGTTATCTTTAACTCAACGAACACTGGTGAATGTGTCATGAACCCAATTGAGGGGCAAACAAAAGTTAAAAAAGGTTCTGCGATACATGTAGCGTCTAACTATGAAAATGGTGTCGAATTATCGATTCAAGTCATCGATGAAGGAGAAGTTATTTACGAAGGTACTAAAACATTTGATTTAGTAGAAGGTAAAAAAGTAGAGGTTAAAATCGTTGATACTGCCGATGGTGGTGTAACGGCTGAAGTAAAATAAACAATGAGCTGTCTCGTAAGAGGCAGCTTTTTTTTGTCGAAAAACAGAGCGTTTTGTGACTAACTTTCGAATTTTTTTGATAAACTAATATTATGTACAGAAAGTTAGGTGAATGTATGACACAAGATTATACAGAACATTTAAATATAAAAGAATTTCAAGACGACCTAGTCTCATGGTTTTACAAAGTTCAACGTGATTTACCATGGCGTAAAAACAAAGATCCATACCGTATACTAGTCTCAGAAATCATGCTGCAACAAACGCAAGTCGTAACCGTCATCCCGTATTACGAACGATTTTTAGATTTGTTTCCAACCACAAAAGAGTTGGCGGCAGCCGACGAACAAGTATTGCTAAAAGCTTGGGAGGGTCTTGGTTATTATTCACGTGCTAGGAATTTGCAAGCGAGTGCACAAATAATTGAACAAGAATATGGCGGGGTATTTCCAACCACACATAGCGAAATTTTAAAATTAAAGGGAGTAGGACCATACACAGCTGGCGCTGTTAGCTCCATCGCGTTTAACATCCCGGCACCAGCCGTTGACGGGAATGTGTTTCGCGTCATGAGCCGCGTGTGTACCATCTTTGATGACATTGCAAAACAAAAAACTCGTAAAGTGTTTGAAGCCGTTGTTGAGAAAGTCATCTCGCATGAAGACCCGGGAGCCTTTAATCAAGGCTTGATGGAACTTGGGGCGACGGTGTGTACACCGAAATCTCCTAAATGTTTAGAATGCCCGGTGCAAAAGCATTGCAAGGCATACCAGGAGGGAATCGATGATTTACTCCCAGTCAAAACAAAACCGGGTGCCCCGGTTAAACACCGATTAGTAGTTGGGATTATTGAAAATCAATATGGTGAGCTACTTGTTCAAAAACGTCCTGAAACAGGGTTGCTTGCAAACTTCTATGAGTTTATAACGTTTGAATATACAGGGGCGCTTGAACCTCATGAATTTTTATTAGAAAAGTTGTCCACAGATAACCTAAAAATATTATCTTGTACGCCAGTGGGGATTTTTAATCACGTGTTCTCGCATCGTATTTGGGAGATGGATGTTTATAAAGTTTCTGTTTCCACTCAACATTCAGAGCTTGCCGCTGAGTCAGATAAGACTTGGTTAACTAAGGCTATGTTTCAAGATTATCCACTCGTAACGGCTCATCAGAAAATCTTATCAGAGTCTGAATCATTGACTAAATAGGAAAAATGTGTTAACTTAATCTTGTAATACTAGGGGTGCACTTGTGCTGAGAGTAGGGCGTTAGTCTTATAACCCTTTGAACCTGAACTAGTTAGGACTAGCGGAGGGAAGTATGATGAGATTGGCAATGTTTGTTGCTATTTTTATGTATACTTATAACCGTAATGTCTCCTAACAAATTTATAAGGAGGCTTTTTTTATGCAAAACAAAAAAACACGTATTTTAGTAGAGTCAAGTATGATGATTGCGTTGGCAGTTGTGCTTGATTATGTGGCTGGAATTTATTCTGCACCATTTTGGCCATTTGGGGGATCAGTTTCATTATCTCTTGTTCCGCTTGCCATTTTAGCTTATCGCCACGGCGTTGTAGCGGGAGTTACTGGGGGATTTGTGATGGGGCTTGTGCAATTATTAATTGGGCCATACATCGTTCATCCTGTGCAAGTGTTACTTGATTACCCACTTCCGTTTGCAATGCTTGGTCTTGCTGGGTTATTTGCAAAACAAGTACACCAAACAAGCGGAGGAAAGTTAGCATTTTATGTTTTCTTATCCACAGCTATTGCTTCAATTGCACGACTTGCATGTCATGTGTTATCAGGATACATCTTCTTCTCAGATCCAGCACTAAAACCAATGGCTGCACTTATTGCATCACTTGTGTATAACTTCCCATATGTATTAGGATCTTACATCGCAAGTGCCATCGTCTTATTTGTTTTATATCAACGATACGGAAAACAATTAAGAACGAAATAATTATTTTAACAGCCAACTTAGGTTAGCGTACTAAAATTTAGCCCAATAAAAAAACAGGTGTAGCCATAATAGGGTTCTTTCTCAT
>DNGE01000180.1 GCA_003486705.1 Bacillota bacterium | reverse complement strand
TCTTTTAAACCGTAGAAGGAGGGACAACAGATGAGTAAAATTTATGATGTGATTATTATTGGTGCTGGTGCTGCAGGTTTATCTGCAGGAATTTATTGTGGTCGTGCAAAAATGAGCACGTTAATTTTAGAAAAGAATTCAAGTGGGGGCCAAGCGGGGACAACACAAGAAATTGTAAACTACCCAGGCGTTCGTAAAACAAGTGGACCGGAATTAATGCATGAAATGCATTTACAAGCTGAAGATTTTGGAGCTAAGTTTACAAAAGCGGATGTCTTAGATATTGAATTAGAAGGCGATGTAAAAGTTGTTAAAACAAATGTCGGTGATTTTGAAGCGCGATCTATTATTATTGCAGGTGGGGCGTCTCCTCGTCAATTAGGATTCATTGGTGAAGAAGAATTTAAAGGACGCGGAATTGCTTATTGTGCAACATGCGATGGAGAGTTTTATTCAGGACTTGAAGTGTTTGTTGTAGGTGCTGGATTTGCGGCAGCGGAAGAAGCGATTTTCTTAACTCGTTTTGCAAGAAAAGTAACGATTATTGCACGTGAGCCTGAGTTCACATGTGCTAAAACAATTGCTGATAAAGTACTTGCTCATCCTCAAATTGACGTTAAGTTTAATACGGAAGTGGTTGAAGTTAGCGGTGAGGGGGTTGTTAATAAAATTAAACTGATTAACAACATCACAAATGAGACAGAAGAATATGTTGCCAATGAACAAGACGGTACGTTCGGGGTGTTTATTTTTGCAGGATATGTGCCTCAAACTACGTTATATAAAGATAAATTAGAGTTAGATCCACAAGGGTATATCATCACAAATGATAAAATGGAAACAAATTTGAGTGGTGTTTATGCGGCTGGGGATTTACGTCCTAAAGTATTGCGTCAAATTGTAACAGCTGTTGCGGATGGAGCGATTGCTTCAACTCAAGCTGAGAAGTATGTAGCAAGTGAGTATGAACGTTTAGGGATTGAACCTCAGTATGAGGAAGCACCCGTTAAAAAAGAGGCCGAAGCGCCAAAAGCCGAAGCACCGAAATCAGTTGCGCCAGGTAAATCTGCGTTATTAAATGATGCGCTACGTCAACAAATTGCGGGTATCTTAGCACGTATGGAGAAAGAAGTAACACTTGTCACTGTTGTGGATGAAACAAATGGTAAATCAATTGAGTTACGTGATTTAGTATTAGATATGGCAGACCTTGGTGATAAGTTACATGCAAAAGTGGTGAAAAAAGGTGAAGATGTCGCGTTAGAAGCTAAAGTGCATGCAGATAAGTTCCCAGTCGTTGCGATGTTAAATGCAGCGGGTGAGTATAGTGGGGTAAAATTCCACGGGGTACCAGGTGGACATGAGTTGAATTCATTTATCTTAAGTATTTACAACTTAGCAGGTCCAGGACAAGCGCTTGAACCCGCAGTATTAGCAGAGATTAAATCTATTTCTAAGCCAACAAATTTAAAAATTGCTGTTTCATTATCATGCCACTTATGCCCAGATGTTGTGGTTTCGGCCCAACGTTTAGCGATTGAAAATGAAAATATTGAAGCAGAAATGTTAGACCTTGCAAACTTTAATGACTTAAAAACAAAACATAAAATTATGAGTGTTCCAGCGTTAATTATTAACGATGAGAAAGTTGTATTTGGTTCAAAATCGATTGCTGAAATGGTTCAGTTATTAAAATAAAATCATAAAAAAAACGTCAATCTTACGTCAGATTGGCGTTTTTTTATAGTCGTGAGCACAATGATTATAAATGAACTAAAGCAATGGGCTCGTCTAATCCGTAAGTTTTTTGATACTGCTTAGGCGTTAATCCTTTATAATGCTTAAATTTTTTAATAAAGTAACTAATGTTATCAAATCCACATTGCAAGGCGATATCAATAATAGTTTGATCGGTTGTAACTAATAATTTAGCGGCTTGTTCAATACGATAATAGATTAAATACTCAACGGGTGTTTTACCTGTATAGGCTTTAAATAATCGACTGAGATATTCGTTGCTAATAGTTAAGTGATTCGCTAAATCTGTCATCATCATTTTTTGATCGTAATGCGCATGTAAATAATCTAATGCTTTTTTGACATAGTTTAATTTCGAAGATTGGGTTTCAAAGGTTGCTTCATCCAGTGAAATCAGTTCTTGATTGAGGACAAGCGTTGATAGCACGTGGAATAAACTAGACTTAATCCCTAATTCAAAGCCATATGGTTTTTGATTGTATAAATCTCGTATGTGGTACAGTGCTTGTTTAATGTGGGCACCTGTTCTGGAATTTCCAAGCACATGAGTTGGAAACAAAATCTGTCCCTTACTGAGTGGGTCTAAGTACTTGAATTGGCAGGCATCGAAATGAGAACTTCCTAAAAATGATAAATTGAATACGATCGCAAAGCGTAGAGAAGGTGCATGATTTAAACAGTGCGCACTGTGTAGCTGTTGCTTGTTAATAAAATAAATGTCACCTTCATTAGCCACGGTATCTTGTCCGTTCACATTTAAAATAAATTGGCCTTGTTCAACCATAATAATTTCAACCTCTTCATGCCAATGAAGATATAAATCAATGGTTGGATCAATGATTTGATTCGTATAAACATTTAATTGAAGCATGGAATCGCCATGCGAGATTGTTTCTTTTAAATTGCGTTCAGTTTTAGACACGTGTGAGCACCTCTTTGCGCTAAAGAATTATATCAAAATAGTGTTACTTTTTTTCGGAATCGTAGGAGACTGTTTGAACACAGTTCGATATACTAATCTTAACACAATCTGGATAAAAGGGGAGAAGATGATGGTTGGAAAATTAAAAAGTTATGTGCAAGTTGAAAATAAAATCCAATTCGAGTTTGAACATTTCACCACATGGATCGAAGTCATAAATGAAAATGTCTTTAATGTGTTTGCACCGATAAAATATGATGAAAGAGTTTCAAAAGCGATTGAAGACTTAAAGGTTAAATCATGTCAAATTTCTGTTATGGAAGTGGATGGTCATGTTGAAATTAAAACTCAGACCTTATGCGCAAAAGTGTACGATGAGTTTAAAGTGGATTTTTATGATGTAAAGACGTCTGCATTAATTTGCGAGGATTATCGTAAAGAACGCGCGCCGTTTAAACGTAGCGGAAATGATGGGATTGCAGCTGAGGAAGGATTAGGCATTGAAACGCATACAGAACGTCATGCGATTGAAGTGATTAAGACTATGCTTGGGGATGAATCTTTTTATGGGCTAGGGGATAAGACGGGTCATTTAAACAAGCGTGGGTATGCGTACGAGATGTGGAATACAGATGACCCGAAGCCGCATGTGGAATCGTATAAAACGTTATATAAAAGCATTCCATTTTTTATTACGTTGCGTCGTGAGGCGGTGTTTGGGATTTTCTTCGATAATACGTTTAAGTCGTATTTTGATATGGGGAAAGAAAATGATGGCTATTATTATTTTGGAGCCGATAGCGGCAATTTAAATTATTACTTTATTTATGGGGAGTCGATGCCGGATGTAGTCGGGGAGTATACGAGCTTAACAGGTTGCACGCCATTACCGCAAATGTGGACGCTTGGGTATCAGCAAAGTCGCTTCTCATATGCAACAGCAAATCGGATTGAAGAATTGATGGATAAGTTTTTAGAGTATGATATTCCATGTGATGTGATCCATTTAGATATTCACCATATGGATGCTTTTAAGGTGTTTACGTTCCACCCGGAAAATTATCCGAATCCTGAGGCATTAATTGCAAAAGCGAAAGCGCGCGGCATTAAATTAGTGCCGATTGTCGATCCGGGTGTGAAAAAAGAAATCGGGTATGAGGTGTATGATGAAGGAATAGCAAATGGCTATTTTGCAACGGATGCGGATGGATTACCTTATGTGAATCGTGTGTGGCCAGGTGATGCTTTATATCCAGACTTTTCAAATCCAAAAACACGCGCGTGGTGGGGAGAAAATCACCGTAA
>DNGE01000002.1 GCA_003486705.1 Bacillota bacterium | reverse complement strand
AAAATTTTAAAAGGTGGATTTTACGGAATATTTACAGCTAGCATACTTACTTTATCTTTTATGCAAACGGTTTCTGCAAGTTCATTGTTGAGTGAAAATGGTGGAAGTTTTATTATTGGTTCTGACTCTAATCCTTTAGAAAAAATAGGTTTTGGTTCATGCTCAGGTGTAAAAACTGTCGAAACAGATAATTATACAAATTATCAAGCTGAATGGAAACGTGGTTGTGAAAATAACAAACTCGTTTCAGTTTACTATTTTTATTGGAGTGACTTAATAAACATGGGTCGAGCAAGTTCTACAAATGGTGAAGGTGCCTACAGAACATCTCCCTGGGTACTAAACACTCAATTCAGTGATAGAGCATCAGCATCAGCCCCTACAAATACTTGGACAAAAGCTGGTACAAATTATGTAAACTATGATTATTTAAAAAAATAGTTAGTAAAGGTTAGGGGCTTATGTCCCTTCTTTTTTTACAAGAAGGAGAGGAGATAAAATGAAATTAGTCATATTTATCATTATGACATTACAATTATTATTATCATCATTTTTAATCACTGACCAACAAAAAGTTGAAAAACATAATGAATTATTATATAGCAATAATACACAGTTATCACTAGATTTTGAAGCAGTGAGTTCAAATTTTGATATTACTAAACTATTTCAAGATCTTGCAAAAAAATATTCAGTCACTATTTTTAAAAGTACTTATAAAAATAATAACTCACTAGAACTTATTACAACTGACACAACAATGGATGGAAAAATTGAATTAACAAATGGTAATTATCCAAAATCATCTACTGACGAGTTTATCTCAACAACAATTAGTCAACATTCAAACCAAGTTGGTGTCATTAAAAATTTTGATAAAGACATGACCATTAATATCTATAATTTTACTCATATAAAAAATTATAATCCCAGTGGCATTTACTATTTAACAACAAATAATTCGCATCATATTGATCAAATTTTAGATGAATTAAATTCCTTGAACGTTGAAGCTACTATATTAAATTCTTTTTCTTCTACAGCTAATTCCTTACTCTTTTTAATAAATCCTACTCAATTCTGTATTTTATTGTGTGGTATTTTTGCGATAATACATTTCATTCAAAAAGAGTTGAAAAATATTTTTATTTACAAAGTATATGGCTACAAGAAAATTTCAATTATCCATCGTATTCTGGTGCAATTAGTTAAGCCTCTTATTAGTTCTTTAGTCATAAGTTCTGCTCTATTCATTATTCTACATTTTACACTTAATGCTACAGATTACTTTATTGATTCATTCAGCCTGTTACTTAAGTTCTATTTATTTATATTTACAATCTACATCATAACTGCAATTTTATTAGGCGTAAGTTACGTAAATAGCTCAAAATATAATACTGTTATTAAAGGCGAAAAGCCATTTAACAATGAACTATTAGGCTTTAATATTCTAATAAAAGTTATTTATACTATTATGATTTTAATATTATTTGTACAAGTTGATTCAACATCTAGTTACTTAAAAAATTTACGTGAAAGCCTTAAATATTGGGAGAAAACAGAAAATATCTATCAACCAATCATTACATATACTGGTGTTGAAGGCGTTGGAAAAGCAGCCGAACTAGAACTTTATCAAAAAGGTAGTGATTTTTTAACTTTACTTTTAGAAAATTCAAAAGCATTTGTATTAGATACTAATCTATTTAGCACTTCTTCAAATGGAACATTCCAATATGAAAATAATATATCAAATGGAGTATCTATAGACGTCTCAGTTTATGGAAAACGTATTACAGCTAGTAGAGAATATTTTAATATAAATACTATATTAACAAGTAACGGTGAAAGTGTGTTTAATATTCTCGAATTGACGCCTAATACCATGACGATACTAGTTCCCGAAAAGTTTAAATACCTAGAAGCAAAAATAAACGCTCACTATTTAGATTATTTTTACTCTACTAAAGTAGAGGTAGAAAATATATATCGTAATCGATTAAACCAACCACCTTTTAACTTTTCAAAAACAGATTTAAATATTAATCTAATTTATGTTCAAAATAATCAATCCTACTTTACTTTTAATCCCTATACTGACTTACTAGACCAAAATACAATTATAGACCCTATTACTATTATTTATGATGAAGCAAATTATCATATTTCCGATATATATGCGTATTTAACAAGTTGCGTCTTTTTCTACTCAGAGCAAATAAACCCTTATGAAGAATTAGTTCCTTATATTTCTTCTTCAAAATTGAATTCATTAAATAAAATTGAATCAGTTTACGACTTTCTAGGGCTTAAAATAGCTGATTTAAAACAACAAGAGCAACAATTACTGACTTCCTCACTATTATTAATTGTAGGAAACATTATTATTACTTATCATTTTATCTCTAACTACTATGAAAAATACAAGAAAAAATTATATTTACAACGTATTTATGGATACAGTTGGATCAAAAAAAATCAATTACTACTTATCCTTCTTTTATCTATTAACTTAACCTCTTGTTTTATCTGTGGAATTTGGTATAACCTTCTACCTTTTTCTATCCTTTTTATTCTTTTAATTGATATTGGATTGTTCCTAAGTTTAAGTTTTGTGCTAAATAAAAAATCATATTTAGAAATAATGAAAGGGGATAACCTATGATAATTCTTAATAACCTTACAAAAATATACAATAATAATTATCTATTCAATGACGTTAACTTATCCATTAAAGATGGTGAATTTGTTGCTATTGTCGGTGACAGTGGTTCAGGAAAAACGACATTGCTTAATATGATGAGTTTATTAGAACCGACTGATGACGGTGATATTACAATTGAAGATTATTGCAATCCTACAAATAATCAAATTATGAAATTACGTCGGAATATCATTGGGAACATATTTCAAAATTTTGCATTACTAGAAAATCATACCGTAAAAGAAAATCTAAAAATAGCTGTTAAATATAATAAAAAGAAAGATAATAATGCTTCACTATTAGCTGCTTTAGCAGAAGTTGGGTTATCTAACATTACCCTAAATCAAAAAATTTATGAACTTAGTGGTGGCGAACAGCAACGTGTTGCAATTGCTCGATGTATTTTACAAGAATGTAAATACATTTTTGCAGATGAGCCAACAGGAAATTTAGACCAAAAAAATTCATTACTTGTATTCGATTTATTAAAAAGATTAAATACACAAGGTAGAACAATTGTACTAGTCACTCATGATTTGAACCTTGCACAACGTTGTTCACGTATTATCAACTTAAATTAAATAACGACATACAGTCAAATTGAATTGACCTTTATCTATTCATTTATATAATATATATTCCCTTTAAAACTTGACATATAGCCTTTACAACTACATCACAACATCCGCCTTAAAACCAAGAAATCTTTTTAATTTTGCACCTGGCATTGAAAATTGTGAGTATAAAACCTTATCTTTTATAACAATTTATAACATTTTATACTCAAAATATAAAAACGAGCATTTTGTCAACATAAAAAATATCACAAAAAACAGCCCGAATTTTGTGATATTTATTTCATTGCCCACCTACTCCAAATCCTGTAAACTTGAAATTGGGGATCTTATATATAAATAGGTGTAGTGTCGTGTTCATTCAATTAGTCTTTTAAAGTACCCTTTGGTACTTACAGTGAACTCCTAATAGTTCACCGTCAAACTGTATAAAGTAGCAATCATTTGCTTACTACTTTATACAGTTTTTTATTTACTCAAAATCACAATTTTAACAGCCGCACCTTGCGGTGGAATACTTTTCGTCACCATCGGCTTAATACTAATCAACAACTTCCCACTAATATCCTCAAAACTCGCTTCTTGCCCATCCTCATACACAATCTCCGTTTCATCACTCACTAACAAATCAATTACATCAAACATTGGATGCGTTGGACTTGAAACTAAAATACGATCCTCCCCTTTATAAATCAGCGACGCATTAAACGTTAACTCATCCTCATCCGACTTATCAACAGTAACTAAAGACTTCGCCAAATCAGCACCCGATCGCAAACACTTCTCCTTATAATCACCAAACCCTAAATACAAAATCTTATTATCATCCACAACATACTGCAAAACATGACGCCCACTTCCAATATCACGCGTCGCGCCAAGTAGCTTAACAACTTCCTCGTAAGTCATTCCCGCCTTTACTTCAAGCAACTGCTCCATTGAAATTTTAACCGTCTGCCCCTTAGCATATTGCTGCACTATTTTCTCATACTCAACCTCTTTTGCCGAAACAGACATCACAGACATGAAACAAACCAATCCCACTGCTAACAAACATTTAAATTTAAACTTCATCATAAAATCCTCCTTTCGCTATATAGTGTTAATAAAATGGCACATTTCTATGAATAACTAATTATGGTAATATTTGAGCACCCAAAATCGCAAACTTTAAACCATAATTGGATATCCTATAAAAAGAACAACTATGAAAGTAGGTTAATATAATGGATATAAAACTCATTTGTATCGATATGGATGGTACCTTACTTAACCCAGACGATATTGTTTCTGACGAAAACAAAGCTGCCATTAAATCAGCTGTGGATAAAGGTGTCCACGTTGCCATTACAACAGGGCGTTTATATAACTGTGCCAAACTATATGCCGAATCAATCAATTTACAAACACCCATTATCGCTTCAAACGGTGCATTTATCGGTGGAACAAATGGTCAAGAAATTTACAAAAACACATTAACACTAGCCGATTTAAAAGACTTTATCAACACCATGGAAAAATACAACCTCTACTGGTACTGCTCAACAAACTACGGACTGCTATCTATTCATCCATTTCCAGAAACAAATATATATTACAAACTAAATCAAACACTACCACCCGATCAACAAATTCAACTTGAAGTTCTAAATAGCCCACAAGAAATTTTTGAACAACACGGCGAGCATATATTAAAAGCAGTTTGCGTAGATAAAACAAATCATGATAAACTCATGCAAGCGAAAGAAGAACTTAAAGCTGCTAACCCACATTTAGAAATCGTCTCATCATGGGGAGATAACTTCGAAGTCATGAAAAAAGGAAGCTCAAAAGGTGAAGCCGTCAAAGCCTTAACACAATACTTTAACCTAACGCCCGATAACGTCATGTGTATTGGCGACAGCGAAAACGACCTATCAATGCTCAAATTTGCAAGCCTTGG
>DNGE01000179.1:47429-47618 GCA_003486705.1 Bacillota bacterium | reverse complement strand
AACAGGATCAAGCTATTTCCAATCAATTGGTAAAGCGAAAATAGCAATGTTTTTGAGTTTGTTACGTCAATTAATTTTACTACTTCCATTGTTCCTTATTTTACCTACCTTCCTGGATTTGAACGGTGTATGGTTAGCACAACCTGTAGCTGACTTGTTAGCTTTTATCATTACCGGAACGTTTTTAGT
>DNGE01000179.1:44283-47106 GCA_003486705.1 Bacillota bacterium | reverse complement strand
AAAAATCCTCCATTTCCTGGAGGTTTTTTTCATATCGCTTAATCCCTTAACACGATAGGGGATGATAACATGAATTGTTGACATATTACGGACACCTTCACCATACATTCTAATAATAAGCAATGATAAGGTTGAGGTGTATGATGATTAAAAAAAATATAATAAAATATGTACTAGAATTCGTAGCAGGGTTATTAATCTTTATTTTTGTCTGTCTAGGTACACTCATTATTTTTCGTGAAGTGAATCAAAAATCAAGATTAGGGGAAGCAGAACCTTATAATGAAACAGAAGGAATTAGTGAATTACGTGAGATAGAGCTTGGCGGTGTCTCGCAGTACATCTTAATAGAAGGACAAAGTAAGGGAAATGAAATGTGTTTGTTTTTACATGGAGGGCCGGGTCTATCTGCCCCATATGGTGTGAGTTCGCGAGCACTTTATCCTGAATTAACAGACAGTTGTACAGCTGTGTATTGGGACCAACGAGGTAGCGGGAAATCATATCAAAGTGATCTAGATTTAGCAAGCATTACCTATGAGCAATTAAGTCAAGATGCCATTGAGTTAGTCGATTATTTACTAGAAACGTTTGATAAAGAGAAAATCTATTTGATTGGCTCATCGTGGGGTACTATTTTAGGAATGCGACTGGCACATGACTATCCATCTAAATTCCACGCATACTTTGGTATTGGACAAGTTGTGAATGCAAAACAAGCGGACCATCTAACATATGATTGGCTACTAAATGAGTATTCAACTCTTGGCGATGAAGAATCCGTGGCCTTACTCAAACAAATTGGTAAACCCCCATATAAAAAAGAAAAGAATGAGATGATATTCCAACGCTTAATAGCCAAAAGCGAGGCGTACATTAAAAATAATGATGGTGAGAAGGGCGTTAGTCTATTAGAATTAATTCAAAATGTTTATTTATCACCAGATTTAACGCTTTGGGAAGTTTACCATACGCTCATAAAAGGGCCAGATATGATTCAAAATGAATCCCCATTATGGAAAGAGACCCGCTATGTTAATCTCAATGAAGAAATCAAACAAATCGAAGTCCCAGTCTATTTTTTACAAGGTATGTATGACCAAATAACGCCAAATGAGTTACTAACACCATTTTTTAATACACTAGAAGCACCCGAAAAAGAAATCATATTATTAGAAGAGTCTGCGCATTATCTCAATAATAATGATCAGTTAAAAGTCTTTGAGTTTATTAAGTCCAAAATAAATTAAGTGAAGCATTGCTTTTGCATTTTCTAATCTTGAACCTATGCTCGTATCAATTAAAAAGCCTTTGCTATTATGACTTGTTCTAGTAGAAAGGCTTTTTATCATGCCTTTGTTTATCAAATCACGTAAAAGATAATGAGAATCCGATGTAATTTCTATGACTAAATACGAATCTACCAAGCTAATTGATTAAAATTAAATTAGCAACAGGCTGCTAGTTATTAATCAATTATTAATAGCGAAATAGCTTTCTAGACGATGTGGCGATCCCAAATTTTTAATAGGATTAAGTGTTATATAGGTCGGCGTGAAACACAACATAGAATCCATATACAATTATCCATAATTTGTAATAGTATCCTTTAATATGACTTCATGTCATGATATACTATAAGTTGCTCGAATTTTATTGTTATTTGTTTGGAGGTGTCGAAGTGGCGTATAAAGATTTGCATGAATTCGTTAAACTTTTAGATAAAAGAGGCGAGTTGAAACGTGTAACTGCAGAGGTGGATGCAGAATTAGAAATTACAGAAATTACAGACCGCATTTCAAAAGAAGTCGGACCTGCGCTATTATTTGAAAATGTTAAGGGATCTAAATTTCCAGTCTTAATTAATGCGATGGGAAGTTACGACCGCATGAGTTGGGCGCTTGGGGTGAATGAATTAGAACAAGTTGAAAAAGATATTGCCAACTTAATTGATTTATCAAACTATACAAAAATCCCGCGTATTATAAAATCAATTCCGAGCTTAATGCGATTACTTGCCGTATTTCCTTGGCGTGTGCCAGGAAAAGGTGCTTGCCAGCAAGTCATTAATAAAAATCCTGATTTAACAAAATTACCTGTCTTAAAATGTTGGCCCGAAGATGGTGGTCGTTTTGTGACGTTACCGCTTGTTATGACAAAGGACCCAGATACAGGTGTTCAAAATACGGGAATGTACCGTATGCAAATTTTTGATAAAAATACAACAGGGATGCATTGGCACTGGCATAAAGATGGGCGAGAAATTTACGACAAGTACCGTTTGCTTGGCGGAAAAATGCCTGTTTCAGTTGCGATTGGTGGCGATCCAGCCTTAACATTTGCTGCCATTTCACCTCTTCCTAAAATGATTGATGAGATGATGTTTGCAGGATATCTTCGTAAGTGGCCAGTGAAAATGGTTAAATCTATCACAAACGATATTTATGTGCCTGCAGACGCGGAGTTTATTCTAGAAGGTTATGTCGATGTAAATGAAGCATTACGTTACGAAGGACCATTCGGTGATCACACCGGTTATTACTCATTAGCAGATTATTACCCAGCGTTTCATGTCACGTGTATCACGCATAAAAAGAATGCCATTTATCCAACGACCATTGTGGGAAAACCACCAATGGAAGATTGCTACATGTCAAAAGCAACAGAACGTGCGTTCTTGCCCTTACTGCGCATGATATATCCTGAAGTCGTTGACTATGCATTACCATTTGAAGGAGTCTTCCATAATTGTGTAATTGTGTCGATTAAGAAACGTTTCCCAGGTCATGGGAAAAAAGTCATGAACTCATTATGGGGGATGGG
>DNGE01000179.1:30758-44035 GCA_003486705.1 Bacillota bacterium | reverse complement strand
CATGATTCAAAAGCAGTGGCTAACATTGTCTTTAAAACACTCGATATAAAAAAAGACTTAGTCTTCTCACAAGGACCCCTTGATGCACTCGATCATGCATCACCAGTTGATCATTATGGTTATCGCTTAGGCGTTGATGCAACTAAAAAATTCCCAACGGAACGCGAAGACGTGGCGTGGGACTTTACATTAGCAGAACCTGTTGCCTTAAATACGTACTTAGAGAAGCAAGAAAATATTGTGGACTACCATTACCCTATGAGTGGGAAATTCCAAGGTGCCTTAATTGTCGCGATGAAAAAAGAAAACAATGAGTCACCTAAACAATTAATCGAATCACTTTGGTATCATGAAGACATGAAATATAACAAATTCTTAATTATCGTTGATGAAGACGTTAATCCAAAAGATGTTTCAAACGTCGCATGGAAAGTGTTCAATAACATTGATGCTGATCGTGACCTTCTAATTTCAGAAGTACTCGGCGAGAAACATTTCGGTCATCGTTTAGGGATAGACGCGACGAAAAAAATGCGTGATCAACAGCATAAACGTGAATGGCCAAATGATATTGAAATGAGTGAGGATATCAAAGAATTAGTGAGTAAGAGATGGAGTGAATACGGCCTTGAATAAAATAATAAAAAAAATAAATGACTATGGAACACTCGTTATGTTTTCCCACACCATTTTCTCATTATCTTTTGCTTTAATTGCGATGTTACTAGCAAGTCATGGGTTGCCAAGCATCAGTGTAATGTTTTGGATCTTTGTCGCATTTATGGGAGCAAGAACAGGGGCCAATGCGATTAACCGTGTCATTGATGCAGAAATAGATGCTAAAAACCCACGCACAGCAGGTAGACAACTCCCACAGGGGTTAATGAACAAAAAAGAAATAATAATCTTTACGATCATCTGTTTTGGGATGATGGTCATTGGTGCCGCGATGTTAAATCCAATTTGTTTAATATTATCTCCTGTTGCCTTGTTCTTCCTAACCATCTATTCGTTTACTAAACGATTCACATGGGCTTGTCACTTAGTGTTAGGTATCACATCAGCCATGGCGCCAGTTGGCGCTTGGCTTGCTGTGACAGGGGAACTCTCTTGGATTCCATTATTCATGGGTGCTGCAAACACGTTATGGGTAGCGGGATTTGATATCATTTACGGTGCCCAAGATTATGACTTTGACACAAAAAACGGAATCAACTCAATCCCTGCACAATTTGGTGTGAAAAATGGACTGCGAATTGCAAAAGCTTTCCATGTCTTAACACTTATTTTCTTACTGATTGTTGGATTATTAACACCTCAATTTGGAATCCTCTATTATGTGGGACTTGGAATCATCACGGTCTTATTTATCGTGCAACATTCATTAGTCTCGCCAACAAATCTAACAAACGCCAAAATTGCATCATACAGCGTCAACCAAATCATTAGTCTAACATTCTTAATCTTTGGCGTTGTCGATGCATTATTTTAACAGATAAGGAGCACATTCAAGATGAAAAAAATGGTTGTAGGGCTAACGGGTGCAAGTGGAAGTATATACGCAAAACGTTTAGTCGAGGAACTAATCTCAAAAGGTTACTTTGTACATTTAATCACCACCACTATGGGAGAAAAAGTTTTTGAATATGAACTCGAATGCTCACTCAAAGCGTGGGTTCAATCTCTAAACCAGTTTCACCAACATTTAAAAGTAGAACATAACGATAACCTATTTTCAAATGTGGCGAGCGGTTCTTACCGCTTCGATGCCATGATTGTTTTACCTTGTTCAATGGGAACTTTAGCAAAAATGAGTGCAGGTATCTCTGATACCTTACTCATTCGATGTGCGGACGTTTGTCTAAAAGAAAAACGTCGCCTCATCATTGTCCCACGTGAGACACCGTACAACAGTATTCATCTTGAAAATATGCTCAAACTTTCAAACTTAGGTGTTACCATCTTACCGGCAACACCTGGTTTTTATCACCGCCCAACATCATTTGATCAAGTTGTTGATTTTGTGATTGGTAAAATACTTGATCATTTAGACATTCAAAACAATTTGTTTGATAAATGGCAAGAGCCAAAAAAAGAATATTAATGCTTTTAAAAAGCGTATATGAAAAGAAATGGGGGTAGGGGCATGATACAAGTTAATGACTTATGTGTAACCTACAAAAGTAAGCAAGAAACGATCCAAGCCTTAGGCCCAGTCAGCTTAACTATTAAACAAGGGGATATTTATGCCATAATTGGACCTTCAGGCTGTGGAAAGTCAACCTTACTTAATGTACTAAGTGGCTTAATTCAAAACTATGATGGAACAGCTACGATAAACAACGTAAAACTGAATCCAAAAGCACATAAAATCGGATTAATACCACAAAATTTCGGATTGCTGCCTTGGCAAACAGTGTACCAAAATTGTGTCTTAGCCATAAAAATAAAAGGCATAAAAATAGATGACAATATGGAAAAGCGTATAACGTATATCATGAAAAAGCTAAATATCGAGCATTTAAAAAATCGATACCCTAAAGAATTAAGTGGGGGGCAACAACAACGTGTTGCCATTGCAAGAGCTTTTATACTAAATCCAGATTTATTATTAATGGATGAGCCATTTTCAGCTCTCGATGCATTAACACGCGAAGAAGCGCAGGCATTATTTTTAGATATGCTACATACGTATGAAACAACAACTGTATTTGTCACGCATAACATTGATGAAGCAATATACATGGGGAAAAAGATAATCATGTTATCTAAAAACCCGGGTGTCATTGTTGAAATTATTGATAATCCACTATTTAATGTACCAAACATGCGCGAAACAGAGGCGTATGGGAAACTATGTACTCATATCCGCCACGTCATAAAGAAGGGGTGGGTATAAATGAAAACAGTAAAACATATAAAAGTATTTTTACAAGGATTTCTGTTGTTAAATATCATTTGGTTTATTGGATCGCACGTCATTGATTCAAAGGCGCTTCCAAATCCTGTGGATGTGTATCTAAGCTTGAATATACTAGTGGAGAAAAACATTATGCAACATATTCTAGCTAGTACTTATCGCGTAGGAGTCGGTCTTTGCATTTCATTAGTAATTGGTGTCAGTATCGGGTTGCTTATGGGATCATCGAAGCATTGGAACAGGCTATTAAATCCACTACTTTATTTTACCTACCCAATTCCTAAAACAGCTTTATTACCGGTGGTCATGATTTTATGTGGGCTGGGGGATGAATCAAAAATCATGTTAATTGTTTTAATTGTTGTATTCCCCGTCATTGTTGCCGTACGCGATGCGGTAATTAATATACCTAAAGTCGCTTATTCACCACTTTTAAGCCTTGGCGCATCGCGCATGCAGCTATTTTTAAAAGTCACGCTTCCAGCGATGTTACCTGATTTATTAACGAACATTCGCTTATCTGTAGGTAGTGCCTTGTCGGTCTTATTCTTTGCCGAAGCTTATGGGACACGTTTTGGACTTGGTTATTTTATTCAAGACAGTTGGTCACGTATCGACTACATCGGAATGTACGGTGGTATTATTGTTCTAAGTTTACTTGGATTTATCTTATTTATGTTCATTGATTTACTTGAGTCAATTTTATGTCAGTGGAAGGGGTAGGTTATGGTAAAAACAATCACTCATACCTCAGAACAGGTTACGATTACGCTTTGTGTAACAGAGCTTGGAAATGATCTAAACGTCAGCTTATACGGTGGCGACAAGCCACATATTGGAGCAGTAGCACTCGCTGTTCCACATGAGAGTCTAGCGGATGCCAACCAATTAAGCGCGACGGTCTCAACACTTGTTGTTATGCGTCATAAAGAAGAGGCACTAGCTAAAGATGTCGCATATCAATTATCAAAAACCTTAAATAAAGTAGTCAGTGTAAGCTGCGGGATTCACATCGATAACATAAAACCCGAGCAGTTTACTCTAATTTCTGAGCTCGTCTCAAAATGTATAAATGAGTATTTAACAAAATAGAAAGCACCAGCGCTTTTATTAAGGGCTCTTTGTCAAATGGGGTTGGTCATTAAAAAGTATCGTTTACAATGAAGTCGTAGAGGTACTCCTTTACTAAGCAGTAATGGAGTGCTTTTTTTTTATATAAAACACAATACAAAGTTTATACAAAATTATATAGTATTTACTAATTATGCAACCGGTTACTTAATGATACTAGTCAAAAAAATACAATATTCCCACTATTGAAAGCGCTATAATCTTTTATGTAAGCATTTTATTTTTTAGGGGGGTAAAAATTGTTGCCCCACATATCTAGTAATAGGTGTGTGCCCAACGTTAATTGCAGGTAAAGCCTAAAGCTCTACACCAAAACGGAGTTTCGAATAGAGACAAACGGCATGGGACGAAAGTAGAAAAAACGTAGAGATGACCTATGGTGAAAAAAAGCGCATAAATAGCGTCCTAAGGGTTGGAATAATGGCTGTTCATGCAGGGACTCCTCGAACAGAGGAACCTTCAACGACTATTCCCTGGCAGGGAAGTAAAGCCGCAAGCTTATGGCGGAAGAAAAATGTTGCACCTATTCGTAATAATTTAATAAAAAGAGGAGGAATATGATAAAACTTAGTTATGTCTAGGTTGAATAAATAGTCTGCGCACGTTTCGAAAGAAAGTGGCCAAGTATTGGCACTTATGAGTTGCGATCATAAGTAAACATAAGTGATGTGTATTTATTAAGAATAATGCTTATCGTATAATCTAATTAACTTAGTAAATACAATTAGACATCAAAAGCGGTATAACGTGAAATTAATTAAAAAATGGAAAAGTACGATTGCTGCTATTTTAGCTATTGCAATGCTTATTACCAGCTTCTCATCAATGGGAACACCGGTGTATGCACAAACAAGCGAAGATAAAATAGTAGAACAAACACAGAATGAGGTCGATACGATACTTCGTGTTGATGAAGATACCTCAACTACAACTGGTGATGAAACCCACACCTTAACCATTCATTATAATCGAACAGAGGGGGATTATGATGGATGGGCAGTTCATGCTTGGTGGGAAGGTGTAGACGGAAAAGATTATAGTTTTACCTACAAAGATGAATACGGGTATCTATTAGATTTAGAAGTACCGCATGGCGTAACTGTTGGTTACATCATTAAAAATCTAAATTGGGATAAAAATCATCCTGAGGATCAAAGTGTCACAGTAAATGAGGACATTGAAATATGGGTCAAACAAGGCGAAAATGGATTTTACACGGAAGCACCAGATGGTTTAAGTGGAGACCGTGTAGAATTACCCAAGGAAGAACAGGCTGAAAAAGTAACATTAACACTTCATTACAACCGTACTAATGGTGATTACGATGGATGGAATGTTCATGGTTGGGGTGCAGGTGATGGTGCAAATTTTACAGAAAAAGATGATTATGGAATCATTGCTAAAATTGAATTAGATAAAGATGTTGAGTATGGATATATTATTCGAAAGTCAATTGAAGGAGAAGATTGGGCTGATAAGAACAATGGTTCTGATCAGAAGATAACAATTTCAGAAAACACTGAAATATGGGTAACACAAGGTCAAAATGGCTATCATACATCAAAACCTGATTTATCAGTGGATGAGACTCCAATAGATATAATTGTTCATTATCAACGAGACAATAATGATTATGATGGATTCCACTTATGGAATTGGCGTGATGGTGTTGATAGCAATTGGATGGAACCAAGCTATGTAGATAACTACGGCCAAGTATATAAATTCTCCGTTAACAAATTTGATGAACTAAAAACATTTGGATTTATTACAGCAAAAGGAAACTGGGAGTCTAAAGATGGCGGTGACAAAACACTTGATGTGAGTAAGATTCAAACGATTATGAATGGTGAACGCTATGCTGCTCATATCTATGTAAAACAAGGGTCGGATGAAATATTCTACTCAAATCCTAATAAAGAAGTCGAAGATTATTCAACTGTAACTTTACACTTTGGACGACCGGATAAAGACTATACAGGATGGAACATATGGGTATGGGGAACTGGTTCAACAGCAACAGATCAAGTTGACTTTGAATGGTCTGATGACTATGGTTTAGTCGCAAAATTCCCAGTTAAAACGGGTAATAACATTGGTTATATCATTCGTAAAGGCGATTGGGAGGAAAAAAATTATGAAGCGGACCAGGCTCTGCTAGTTTTAGAAGACACTGAAATTTGGGTTGATCCAGGTCAAAATGGATTCCATTCATTAGCTCCAAATGGATTAACGGGTAATTTAGTTGAGTTGCCTGAAACAGGATATGAAGATGTGGTAACCGATGAAGAAGCCGACATGCAAGTCTTTGTACATTATTATCGTTATGAAGAGGATTATCGTAGTTGGAATATGTGGGCTTGGGCAGAAGGATCTGAAGGGTATGCCTATTCGTTTATTAACGAAGATGATTTTGGGCGATATGCAAAAATCAATTTAAAAGATATTGAAGGTGTTAATAATTTAGGATTTATCGTACGAAAAGGTGAATGGTCAGAAAAAGATATTGATAAAGACCGCTTCATTGATTTGTCAAACGCTGTATTTAATCCAGAGACAGGGAAATTAGAAATGCATGTGTACCTTGTTCAAGATGATCAAAATATTTATTACAATGAATCAGATGTTGATAAAACACCACCATTAAAAACAGCTACATTTATTTCTACGACACAACTTCAAGCAAAAGCTTCAGTTCCATTTGAAAATGCTGAAGGTGTATTAGTGACTGATCAAGACGGAAATGCAGTTTCTGTAAAAGAAGTAAGTTTAAGTAAAGATAAAAAATCATTCATAGTGACGTTAGAAGACGAGATAGAAATTGGAGAAACGTATTATATTTCAAAGGAAAACTACAAAGGAACATTATATGTAGAATATTATGGTATCTTTGCAACAGAAGAATTTGAAAGTAAGTTTACATATACAGGAAATGATTTAGGTGCAACATATTCAAAAAATTCAACCACATTTAAAGTTTGGGCACCAACGGCATCTCAAGTTAACTTAAAGTTATATCAGGATGGACATACTGACTCATTAATAGAAACAGTAGCGATGACGAAAGGTGAAAAAGGTGTTTGGCAAGTTACTGTTGAAGGAAATCTACATAAAACATACTACACTTATGAAGTCACCGTTGGAAAGAATACTGAAGAAGCTGTTGACCCATATGCACGCACAACCGGGGTTAACGGAAAACGTGCAATGGTAGTAAATCTAGACTTAACAAATCCTACCGATTGGGAATCAACAGAGGTTCCAGCATTCAGTGGAAATATCACTGACGCTATATTATACGAATTACATTTACGCGATTTATCTACTCACATTTCGTCAGGAATCGAAAATGTAGGTAAGTTCTTACAATTTACTGAAGAAGGTACGGTGAGCGAAAAAGGTGTCGCAACAGGTATTGATCACTTAGTTGAAATGGGGATTACTCACTTACACTTGTTACCATCGTTTGATCATCGTTCTATAGATGAAACGAAGTTAGATGTTCCTCAATTTAACTGGGGATATGACCCACAAAATTATAATGTACCTGAAGGTTCTTTCTCGACCGATCCTTACAATGGGGAAGTTCGAATTAATGAATTTAAGCAGATGGTACAATCATTACATAATAATGGAATTCGTGTTGTAATGGATGTTGTTTATAATCATACAGGAGCTACCGCAGATTCAGACTTTAATAAAATTGTGCCGGGTTACTATTATCGTCAAGATTCAAATGGTGGATTTGCAAATGGTTCTGGATGTGGAAATGAAACAGCCTCTGAACGTTCAATGATGCGAAAATTTATGATTGATTCTGTTGTTTACTGGGCTAAAGAGTACAACATTAAAGGATTCCGTTTTGATTTAATGGCATTACATGATGTTGAAACAATGAATGAGATTGAAAAAGCTTTACATGACATCGACCCAACAATTGTTATTTATGGTGAGGGGTGGACTGGAGGTGGTTCTCCATTACCAGATAGTGAAGCAGCATTTAAAGGTAATGCTGTAGAAACACCAAATATCGCTTACTTTAATGATGATATGCGTGATGCTATTAAAGGAAATGTAGGAAACGATTGGGAACCAGGCTATATTAATGGTGATACATCTAACAAATTCTATGAACGTTTACAGTTTGGTATCGTAGGGTCTGCTTCGCATGACCAAGTTGAAGGTTGGGATGCTTGGGCAGCAAATCCAAGTCAATCCATAAGCTATGTATCAGCGCATGATAACAATACGCTATATGATAAGTTATTAGGTGTCGAAGAAGCAAAAGGTGATAATGGAAATACTTCTATGGAATACCTAAAACAACTTCAAAAACAAGCTAATGCCATTGTTATGACTGGTCAGGGGGTTCCGTTCTTACATGCAGGTGTGGAAATGATGCGCACAAAAGGTGGAAACCATAATAGCTATAATGCATCGGATGAAGTCAATCAAATTAACTGGGATTGGAAATATGAACATTATGATGTGGTTGAATATTACAAAGGGCTTATTGAATTACGTAAAGCTCATCCGGCATTTAGAATGATGGAAGCAACAGATGTTCAAGCCAATTTAAGTTTTGATGAAGAAACGCCAAATAATGTGATGTCATTCACTATTTCTAACCATGCAAATGGTGATACTGTATCTGATATTGCAGTATTTCATAATGTTTCAGATAATGTTGAAACAGGTTATTTACCTAAAGAAGGTAAATGGTCAATGGTTGTAAATGGTGAAAAAGCAGGAACTGAAGTGATTGAAGTGATTGATGGGAATACATTTGAAATGCAACCACATTCATCATATGTGCTCATGTTAGATTACGAAGCTGAGGAAGAAGTGAAAGATACTGAAGCTCCAGTTATCACATTAAATGGTGAAAAAGAAATAATAGTTGAGGCAGGAAATACGTACACTGAGCTTGGAGCAAAGTCTGTAGATGCTATTGATGGGGAATTAGAAGTAGTCATTAAGGGGACGGTAGATATAACAAAAGTAGGAACATATACCATTACTTATACGTCAACAGATAAATCAGGTAATACTGCAACAGTTGAACGTATAGTAATCGTAAAAGATACAACTAAACCAGTCATTACGTTAAATGGTGAAAAAGAAATAATGGTTGAGGCAGGAAATACGTACACTGAGCTTGGAGCAAAAGCTGTAGATGCTATTGATGGGGAATTAGAGGTAGTCATCAAAGGAAGCGTAGATGGCTCTAAATTAGGAACGTATACAATTTCCTACACGGCTACTGATAAGTTAAATAATGTATCAGTTGAAACGCGTATTGTACATGTTATTGATACCAAAGCTCCAGTCATTACTTTAATAGGTGATAAAACAGTGAGTCTAAACGTTGGAGATACATACAAAGAAGAGAGGGCAACAGCAATTGATGCCTTTGAAGGAAATGTAAACGTTGAAATATCGGGTACTGTAGATACAGCAAAAGCCGGTGTATATCCAATCACTTATATAGCTACAGATTCAACGGGTAATAGTGCAACAATAACAAGGGTAGTGAAAGTCGTTAAAAAACAACAAGTGAATGAATTTATTCAAGTTGAAACACTACTTCCGGATGTTACAGTACAAATTAACGGCGACCATATTTCAATTTCTAATATTGGAGATACTGTTCAAAAAGTAATCTTTAAATTAGTCAATAATTCCTCGAGAACCGTAACGAATAACTTATCAGAAGAAGTAAGTGATGTATTAATTATCTATATTAAAGTTCCCGAAGGGGCAACTCATTTTGAATATAACGGTCAAAAATATGAAGTGGGTGAAAAAGACCAAATTGAAGTTAATTTGAAAAATGTGACTGAAGCAGTCGAGATTATCTTCTTAGACAACGAGGGTCAAACTGTTGAAGAAATGAATTTTATCTTAAATAAAGAAGATGAGACAGTAGTCACACCGCCAACGGATGAAGAGGATGATGAAAATAATCAGGTAACACCACCAACTGACGAAGATGGTGAGGACGATGAAAATACAGTTACACCGCCAACAACAGATGATGAAACGCATGAAGAAACATTGAAACCAAAACCGGAAAATCCTGAAACGGGATACGCTCAATTAGGCGTATGGATTGGGCTAGGATCGATGTTAGTATTGACGGGAAGCCTGTTAGTTTGGTTTAACCGTAAGAAAAAATATGAATAATTAATGAGGTGAGACCTTTACGGTCTCACCTTTTTCTAATCATAAGTCAGGTGTATTGTAAACAGGGAAAGGGTGCATACTAAGACTCAATGTGGTTTTTAAGGGATGGTGATGGTTTGAAACGCATTAGTTTGTATGAGTGGTCGATGATGGCGATGGCCTTAATTGTGGTGGCCATAACCATGATTCAATTAACAAATCCTTTGCCCACGCATATTCAAGAAATCTTTTTCGTCATTGATACATTAATTTGGCTGTTCTTTTTAGTTGATTATGTGGTGCGCTTGAGTTTGAGTAAACAAAAATGGGAATTTATTATGTCAAATAAATTGGATGTGTTAACGATTATTCCACTCTATTCGATGTTTCGTGTGCTGAGACTTTTTAGAGTGGCTGAAGTGGTTAAAGTTGCACGGTTTGCTAAGGTGTTACGCGCAACGGTCATGCTTAGTACCTTTTCAAAAAAATTGGGTACCTTTATTCGGTTGAATAATTTTAATTACGTACTGATTGGGACCTTAGTCATTATGTTATTAGGAGCAGGGGGAATTATGCTCACAGAAAATATAAATTTTGGAGATGCGCTTTGGTGGAGTATTGTAACGATTGCAACGGTTGGGTATGGTGATATTGCGCCGACGACCGTGTGGGGGCGAATTATTGCGGGGATCATTATGCTAGCGGGAATCGGATTTTTAGGGGTATTAACAGGAACCATTTCGTCTTATTTTTTAAGCAAGCGCGAGAAAAAAATCAGTTATGCAGGTCGCATTATTGAAGACATACTGGATAAACTTGAAGATTTTGATGAAGTATCGCTCGATGATTTGAAACAGATGACCACTGTTTTAATCATAATTAAAAAGGGGCAGATTGAAGCAGAAAATCGAACGCGAGAAGCGCAAGATATCTCCTTGTATGAAAAAAATTAAAATTAGGAGAATGATCAATACTTTTAGACATAATTAATGAAGCACGCTATTAAATTATAAAGAGAGGTACTGTTATTAGCGTTGGATAAAGTGGTTAAATATTGGAGGGGAAGTTTGTGGAATCAAAAATTGCCGTTCGCTTAGCACGCGTTGCAGATGTAAAATCATTAATGAAGTTGAGTCAAGCTGTTTATGGGGTCGAATTAATGGAGGAACTGGTGCTTTGGAAGTTGAAAAATAATCAGGAGCTCGTCATTGTGGCTGAGTTTGAGAACGAATTGATTGGATTTGCTTGTGCGCATGTGAAGATGTCGTTTTGCCGCGATGAACTGTTAGGTGAGGTGACAGAGCTTTATGTGGAGAAGGCGTATCGTCAAAAATCAGTCGCCAAATCAATGCTTCTGTTACTAGAATCATACTTTAAAAATCATTTAGTCACAAAAGTTACGGGCCTCACCGTTAACGAGCATGAACCTTGCCAGTATGTGTTTGAGAGTCTAGGGTATGAAAAGTCAGATTATTGTGTGTATGAAAAACAAATCTGTAAAATTTAAGCACATAATGTAACATTTTAGATGTTGGTGCATATCATGTAGTAGATCAGGCAGTACAGTTGTATGTAGCCGGGCCTTTGAGGCAGCAGGGATAACCTGTGGGACTATTTAAAAAATAGTGCTACAGGTTTTTATTTTGCCAAAAAGCTGTAGCAACCGTTAAAGGAGCGATAGTATGGCAAAGTATGATGGATTTATGGGGGATTATGTGGGCCTGACCCCAGAGGCTGTTAAAGAAAAGCAGGAATTACACGGGTTTAATGAGTTAGAACCCGAAGTAAAAGAAACACTGTTTCACAAGATTATTAATATTTTTAAAGAGCCGATGTTTTTATTACTATTTGGGACCTCAGCCCTTTATTTTATTTTAGGCGAACCAAGTGATGGCTTTATTATGATCGGTTTTGTTGCCTTTATGGCAAGTATTAATATTTTTCAAGAATGGCGCACCGACCAAACACTAAATGCTTTAAAAGAATTATCTGCACCGAAAGTGCGTGTCATAAGAAATAATCAAATAGAAGTTATTGAAAGTAAAGAGGTAACCGTTTTGGACCTCATGATTTTAGAAGAAGGCGAAAAAATATCTGCTGATGGCTTAGTGCTTGAAATGAATGATTTTGGGGTTGATGAATCAACCTTAACAGGTGAATCAGAAATTGTTTGGAAAAAATTTAATATGAACGAAGAAGAGCAAGCTCTTCATTTCAGACGCGACACCTGCTACGCCGGAACAGTCGTCACACAAGGCCGTGCCATCGTTGAAGTCACCGCCATTGGAGCAAAAACCGAATACGGACGTATTGGATGCGATCTTTTAACCGTTGAACAGAAGTCAACGCCACTAGAAAAACAAACACGCCACCTCATTAAAGTGTGTGCACTAATTGGATTTGGCATGTTTTTACTCGTTGTCGCGTTCACGTTTATCAATACAAATGATGTCATTGAAAGTTTATTATCAGGTATTACCCTTGCGATGGCGGTTATTCCAGAAGAATTCCCAGTTATCTTAACCGTATTTTTAGCAATGGGGGCTTGGCGTTTAGCTAAGAAAAATGCGCTCATTCGCCGCATGCCATCAGTTGAAACGCTCGGTGCAGTCACCACGCTATGCGTTGATAAAACAGGGACACTCACAAAAAATGAAATGAATGTCGAGCAGGTTTATGCGTATGGTGATACTTCCTTGATGGAGCTAATGAATTGGGCGGCGCTCGCGTGCGAGCCGGCGCCATTTGATCCGATGGAAAAAGCAATTTTGCTGAGTGCAAAAAACAACGGAATTGACACGGTACACCTTTTTGATAAACCACTGGTGGATGAATATCCGTTTAGTTCAGAAACGAAAATGATGGGACATATTTGGGAGATTGAGGGAGTGGTAACGCTTGCGGCAAAAGGTTCCTGTGAATCCATTTTACCGCTGTGTCACTTGACAGACACGCAATTGAAACAAGTCATTGAAGAGCAAGAAAAACTTGCACGTCAGGGCTACCGCGTGATTGCCGTGGCAACACGCCAAGACCTCACTACTATTCCTGCAACACTTGC
>DNGE01000179.1:28155-30497 GCA_003486705.1 Bacillota bacterium | reverse complement strand
AAGTGTGTAAGAAGGCTGGGATTCGTGTTGTGATGATTACGGGTGATAATGGGACAACGGCAAAATCGATTGCGAGTAAAATTGGCATTGATCATAGTGATAATGTCATCACGGGAACCGAACTTGAAACATTATCGGATGAAGAATTAGCCGAACGTGTACAAGAAACAAATATTTTTGCGCGTGTCATTCCGAATCACAAGATGCGAATAGTCAAGGCACTGAAAGCGAATGGTGAAATTGTAGCCATGACGGGGGATGGCGTGAACGATGCGCCGGCCCTTAAATATGCTGACATCGGCATTGCAATGGGCAAACGTGGGACAGACGTTGCAAAAGAAGCATCGGATATGATTTTAATGGATGATAATTTTACGACCATTGTTGAAACCGTCCATGATGGCCGTCGGATTTATGATAATATTCGAAAAGCCGTCGGTTACGTTTTTGTCATTCATATCCCAATCGCCCTTTTGGCGCTACTTGCGCCGATGTTTAACTTTCCATTGTTATTACTTCCGATTCACGTTGTCTTACTAGAGCTAATCATCGATCCAACGTGTTCGATCGTCTTTGAACGGCAACTAGCTGAAGCAGATATTATGGATCGCAAACCAAGAAATCCGAAACATCCACTCGTGGACACTTCACTACTTTTAAAATCCATTATGCAAGGTCTAATGATATTTGCCGGAGCCTTCGGAAGCTATTATTACTTTATTCAACAAGGTGCAAGCGTTGATACAGCAAGAACCATCGCCTTTTTAATCTTAGTTGTTTCAAATTTATGTTTAGTGTATGTCAATGCATCACATACAACGTTTGCCATCCCGATGTTCTTTAAAATGAAAGACCCTGTCCTTCTAAAAATAAATCTATTAATTTTATTGATGCTTGCAGTTGTAATATACACCCCGTTTGGAAATCAGCTCGTTAAAACAACACCGATCTCACTTTCAAACTTGGGAATCGGTCTTCTCATCGCGTTTGTCGTGACGAATTGGTATGAAATCATAAAATTGCTTAAACGTATGCAACCCCAAAATGATATAATAAACATCAGAAAGGGGCGTCTTCATGGAAAAAATCAATGTATCGAACACACTGCGACTGAGAATGCCACAAAAATCTGAATGGGACTTAGCGCTGCCTTGGTATGAAAACCCGAAAGTGATGTATTTGTCTGAGGGGATCAGTGATGAGGTATATACGTTATTTAATATTTATAACATGTATGAATTTTTAAGCACACGAGGTGACTTCTATTATATTGAAGTGCTTGAGAATAATAAGTGGAAGCCCATCGGTGATGTGACACTGTGGGATGAAAATCTTCCGATCGCCATCGGCGATGAAACGTATTGGGGCCAAGGCATTGGTCGTCAAGTGTTGCTTGCGTTGATTGAACGCGCTAAGCAAAAAGGCATGAAAAAACTGCTCGTACCCGCTATTTTTCACTACAATATAGCATCACAAAAACTTTTTGAATCAGTCGGATTTGTCCTCGTTTCAGAGAACGAAACAGAAAAGTCATATGAATTAATTTTATAAATCATATGTTAATACCCGATAAAGGCGTAAGTGGGAGAAGTTGACAAACACCTCACTTGCGCATATAATATTTATTAATTAGAGAGTTATCTAATTATTGAATAAGGGGGAATTAAAGTGATTAGTATGAATGCTATTTACGGCATGATTTTTAGTTTAATCATCAGTTTAGTGCTACCGTTAGGGTTAATCGTTTGGGTTAGAAGAAAGTATAAAGCATCGCTATTTTCTTTCTTCGTTGGAATGGTTGCCTGGTTTGTCGCGGTGCAAGTACTTGAGGCACCGATTCATTACTACTTGTTAGTCGGAAATGAGTCAACCGCACAATTTTTAAGTCAACCGATCGCCTATATGTTATACGGTGGGTTAATGGCAGGCTTATTTGAAGAGACAGCGCGCCTCATTTGCTTTAAATTTATTTTAAAAAAGCAGAATCGTATTCAAGATTCTATCGCTTATGGCATTGGTCATGGCGGAATCGAAGCGATGTTACTCGTTTCCTTAACGTATCTGAGTAATTTAGTTTTTTCATTCCTGATTAATAATGGAACATTATCGTCACTCGGGATGCCAGCAGAGCTGACGGATGTCTTGCAGTCGCAATTAATGACAACGGATGCGTCGTTGTTTTGGGTTGCGGGAATCGAACGTATCGGGGCGATTGTGGTTCATATTGGACTTTCTGTTTTAGTGTTTAAGGCGGTTAAATCTAGAAGGTATGGTTATTATCTATTAGCGATTTTACTTCACGCTGCACTAAACTTCCCTGCAGCCTTAGCTCAACTTGGATT
>DNGE01000179.1:26829-27831 GCA_003486705.1 Bacillota bacterium | reverse complement strand
AGGGAGGCGCTCATCATGAATAAAATATTTCAAGCGTTAGCCGATCCGACTCGTCGTACGATTTTAAAACTGTTAAATGAGGGTGATTTAACGGCGGGGCAAATCGCTGATAATTTTAATATTAGTAAACCGTCGATTACGCATCATTTAAATATTTTAAAAAATGCTGACTTAGTTCAAAGTGAAAAAGTCGGCCAACATGTTATTTATTCTTTGAATACAACGGTCTTTCAAGATATTGTTGGGTGGTTTTTTGATTTTACAAATAGAGGTGACCAACATGAAATTTAGTAAATTATTAGGTTTTATCCTTGTTCTATCAGTTGTTGCAACGTGTTTTGTTTATCCGAGTTTACCTCCTCAAATTCCAACGCATTGGGGAATTAATGGGGAAGTTGATGCGATGGGACCGAAATCCTTTGCGTTCTTTACAGCATTCTTACCCGTGATATTATATCTCTTAATGCGAATCATTCCCAAAATTGATCCGCGAAAAGATTCATATCAAAAATTTGAAAAAGCATATGCACGATTTGTATATGTATTGATGATTTTCATAATCGGACTACACTGGATTACATTGGCTTGGGCTCTCGGATATGAAGTGCCTGTTGATACAACTGTAAAACTAGGCCTTGGAGTCTTAATTATCGTGTTAGGTAATTCACTTGGACAAATAAGACCAAATTATACAATGGGAATCAAGACACCGTGGACACTTGCGAGTGAAAAAGTTTGGATCAAAACACACAAAGTGACGTCTTACTACATGGTAGGCTGTGGAATCTTCATTTTACTCACAGCATTCATTAATGGAACACTTGGATTTATTCTAAGTATCGGATCACTTCTTGTGGTAACAATCGGCTCAATTGTGTATTCATATATCCTATATGCGCGTGAAGAAAAAGGAAAAAAATAAGTTTAAAAGCCAAATCCATGAACGGATTTGGCTTTTGTGTTAGTTCCACTCAGGGCTACGCCCTGTTAGTGGAACTATAC
>DNGE01000179.1:24765-26587 GCA_003486705.1 Bacillota bacterium | reverse complement strand
CAGACTCTATCTCGTCTATGTGTGCAAGAAGTCGTAAAAAAATCTTTATCTAAAAACACTCAGGGCTACGCCCTGTTAGTGGAACTATACATCGGCTTTTTTGGGCCGATGTTCTCAAAGTCATTCCCGATTTATAAACAGACTCTGTCTCGTCTATGTGTGCAAAGATTCGTAAAAAAATCTCTATCTAAAGACACTCAGGGTTTTACCCTGTTAATGTAACTAAATCCTGATATTCACGACAAAACCCCTACCATATAAATCTAAAAAAGATGACTCACTTTATAAAAACTTAACGTATTGAAATGTGATTTAGTTGGGTGTAATTTACATATTTCAAAAAATGACATCCATACTAATGATACTGTGTACAAGAAAAGTTAGGGAGAGTGAAAGTATGATCACATTTATGATAAATCTATTTCGCATCATAAATGTATGTTTAATTATCAGACTGATTTTTTATAAAAAGAAAGATCCAATTTTACTATTAGCTTGGAGTCTGTTCTTATTATTTATTCCAGTAATAGGTTTTATTATTTATCTTTTAGTCGAAAGACGTCCTAAGCCATTTAAAAAAATTCAGGAACTAGATGAATTTGAAAGAAGCTTAATAACAACGTATCATGAAGAATTTGATGCGACAATAACCAGTAATCAGTATCCATTAATTAAACAATACGAATCTTTAGTGAGATTTAACCGCAATTATAATAAATGTATACTTACGAGCTACAATGAACTTGATTTATATGTTGATGCTAAAGAAAAATATGATCAATTATTTGAAGATATCAAGCAGGCTAAGCATTCGATTCATGTTATATATTTTATTATTCGAAACGATCATAGTGGCTTAAAGTTCTTAGAATTACTGACGCAAAAAGCTTCCGAAGGGGTTTCTGTTAGGTTGATATATGATAGTGGTGGGTGTTTAACAACACCGAAACGAATTTTTAATGAGCTTAAAGAGGCGGGAGGACAAGTCTATAATTTTCACGCCCCTTTTTTAAAACTCTTGTGGTTAAACTTTAATTATAGAAATCATCGAAAAATTGTGGTGATTGATGGTGCCATTGGCTACTTGGGTGGTATGAATATTGGAGATGAATACTGTTCGTTAAACCCAAAACGAAAACCATGGCGTGACGCTCATTTAAGAATAACTGGCCAGTCTGTAGCGCTCTTACAATTACGCTTTTTAAGAGATTATCTAACGACGAATAAAGATAAAATGGAGCATAGACTCGTTTTAGAACAACTGACTCACTATTTTGGACCTGTGCAAACCAATCACTTTTGTTCAGTTCAAATTGTTTCAGATGGACCAGACACGGATACAGATGATATTAAAGCCTCGTTTATTAAAATGATATTTAGCGCAAAGGCGTCCATTTTTATTCAAACCCCTTATTTTATACCTGACCGAAACTTTTTAGATGCGCTAAAAACAGCGGCTTACTCAGGGATTAAAGTGACGGTTATGATTCCAACGATTGCTGACAATCATTTTGTTTACCGTACAACGACGTCGTACGTGAAAGAATTAACCGAAGCCAATATTACGGTCTATTTATATAAAGGGTTTTTACATTCAAAAATTATTGTAGTCGATGATCAAATCTGCACGATTGGTTCAACTAATATTGACAATCGAAGCTTTAAGATAAATTATGAGATAAATGCGTTTATTTACGATGATTCATTTACAACAGAAGTGTGTAAACGAATTCGAAATGATATGAAAAATTGCAAACTTGTCGATGACAAATATCATAACAGTAAAACGATAGTTGTTAGAGGTGAGGAATCGTTGTACCGA
>DNGE01000179.1:20391-24619 GCA_003486705.1 Bacillota bacterium | reverse complement strand
GAGGTGAGGAATCGTTGTACCGATTACTTTCTTCATTAATGTGACACGTGCTATAATATAAGCGGGGGTGTAAGTATGGAAAAAATTGCAATAATATCAGATATCCATGGAAATTTACCGGCCTTAGAAGCGGTCTTAAACGATATAAATAAACGTGATGTGTCTAAAGTGATTTGTTTAGGCGATCTTGTAGGCAAAGGACCACAGTCTAAAGAAGTGATCGAGGTTTGTAAAAAGACATGCGATACAATCGTGGCTGGGAATTGGGATCACTTTATATCAGATGAGAAGACAGTTGTTGACGATTCAATTTTATGGTATCGCCAACAGATTACAGAAGAAGGATTAGCGTATTTAAGACAACTCCCGCATGTAGTAGGGTTCTATTTAAGCGGAAAATACGTTAGACTTTTTCATGCGCATCCTCATAGCTTGTTTAAACGTTTGTATGCAGATAGTCCATTAAATGAAAGACTAACTCTGTTTGAGATACCTAAATTAACATCACTTGAAAGCGAGCAAATTGAATCGTTAATTGTTGGATATGGTGATATTCATGGTGGCTATTTGCAATATTTAGAGAATGGTAAAATATTATTTAATGTAGGAAGTGTTGGAAACTCGTGTGATTCAATTCCAATGGCATCCTATGTTATTTTAGAAGGCGTACTAGATAGTGAAGCGGAAGCTGATTTTTCGATTCAATTTCATCGGGTATCCTATGATGTTGAATTTGCCATCTCGCTGAGTGAGGCTATTGGTTTACCTCATGCGTTGGAATACGCAAAAGAGTTGAGAACAGGCGTGTATTGCCAGCGTCACTACAATGATTCTAAATAATAGGTTGTATCTCTTAGGTGTTGTTTAATCTTAAGAGATTTTTTTCAATTCGGATTAGCGATAAATCATTTATTACCTTTTATACAACTTTAAATAATGTTATTTTTGGTAACCTTTCAAATACTTGGCATGTAAGAAATGAGACTCTCTGGGGAAAATATAATGAGTCAGGTAGAGCGAAGATTTGAAAGGAGAATTAGCTTGAATAAATTATTATCTTCTGTTGTGACAGCTGCAGCCATTTTAACAATTGGTGTAACATCTCAAGCAGAAACAACAACAAATGAATCAGTAGAACAAACAACTGCACAACAAGCACCACAACAACAAGCAAAACAAGATTATGAGGCAAAATTCAAAGAAGCTCAACAAAAGTTTGACGCTTTAACTGATAAACAAAGAAAAGAGTTATATGATTTATACGATAAAATTAATGTTCAAAAGTTAAAGTTATTAGATAAATACGTTGAATTTGGTTTAGTATCTAAAGAAGAAGCTGATGTGATTCGCACGGAGATGGCAGCACATGCTAAAGAAATGCGTGATTCTAAAAAATTAGTGCCACCAGTTGGATTAACTAAACATAAACATCACGAAAATAAAGAAACTGCTAGTGAAAAAGAAGTAGCACCAGAAACAGATGAAAATGGTGCTGAATCTGAAGAGAAAAAAGCAGAGTAGATTAACAGTTATTCCTCTACCGACTGACAAATACAAAGCGCGATATTTTATCGCGCTTTTATTTATCTATTTAAGAAATAGAATTTATTAATAAGCCGACAAAATAATAATTTTAGCATATAGTATCATAGGAGCATTAGAATTTAAAGAAGGTGAATGAAATGAAACCTCAAAACGAAGAAAAACTCGTTGCTAAAAGAACGAGTTATGCCATGCCTATTCGCCATGTGTATAATAAAGTGATGAAAGATGGAAGTATGAAAAAATACTATGGTCGTTTAAATGGTTATCATGCCCGAAAATAGGGTGTGATAGCCATTTTTTTACATGTTTCACGTTTTATGAACATAAGATATAAGAGAAGAATGTTATAGTGGGAGTGATAAGGATGTTTAATCCTTTTTTTTGGAGTCTATATGGAATTGCCCGCGAAAATGAATGTATTATTGGGATGTGGAGTAGTTATCATCTTGAGACGCAAACAAAAAGAGTCTTGCTTTTAGTGTCCGATATTCAACCGTTCTTAAATCTGTATTGGCTAACGAAGACGCAACCGATTAAATATCACCACCTTCGTTGTCTTTGCGAGGATCAAGATGAGGTGTTACATTATAGTATTATCACTAATCAAGCAAAGCATTATCAAATCATACTGAGCCAAAACGAGGATATCTTATTGACTAAACAACCCAATCTTAATTTGCATTTACATAAACAGAAATTAAATGCAAGAACAAATTTATCTAGAATATATTACGATGATTGTATTGAAAAGCCCATATTAGAAGCGGAATTAGAATTGCTTGCAGAAAATTTTTATTTTGAATGCTTCAATGTTGCAAAATCACTACGAAAACATGATTATTGGAAAGCGAAAGTCATCGAAACGAATGATATTAAAGCATGCTTTCAGGACTTACAAAAGATAACAAAAAGTACAAATGAACAACAGGAATTAACACTTGAAATAAAAGATTGTTTAGAAGATTTTAAAATGAATACAACCTGGGAAAGGTTATATTATTATATTCATGTTTTTGAAAAATCAATAAGCAAAGACAAGCATAAAAATGCCTATTCAACGGTCATACTAGAACTAAAGACATTTGTAAATAAGATTTATGAAGAGTCAAAGCAAACATAATGTAATGCAATAGGCATGAAGCAACAATTATTGTACATTCTATTACTTTAAAGACTGAAAAAAATTCCCTATTGTGGTAAAATGAAAAGATACAGAAAAAAACAGGAGGTCGGATTTTGAACCTAAATTTAAGCGATATTAAAGACATGGCAGCAAATCCTGCTGTTTTTTCACGAGCTCAGTCATTTTATTTTAGTGGGGGTCTTATTGAGTATTATGTCACCTACGATACACTTGATTTATATCAAATCTTTGCGGTTGTTCATGAAGATAAAGAGTATAAGGTACATATCTCCTTAGATGAGCAAAGTAAAATTACTGATGAAACATGTGAATGCAAAGGGTTTCACACTAAGTTTGGAGCTTGTAAACATGTTATTGCCGTTTTATTAAAAGTATTAGATGATCAAAATCGTAATAAGTTAACCATTCATAAATCTTTAGATAGTGATGATGATTTATTACTCGATTTAATCGATTTATATGAGCAACAACTCATGCAAGATTTATCAGAAAAATTGTATGAAGCAGATGTGTTGCTTCTTCCAAAACTTGTGTTTAATAAAGGCTATGAAACGTCTATTGAATGCAGCATTGGAAAAACACGCACGTATGTAGTTAAAGATATTTATAAATTATGTCAAGATATTCGCGCTGAGGAATTCGTAAGTTATGGCAAAGAATTAGAATTTAGACACTCACTTGCAACATTTGAGCCCGAATCACAACAATTAGTTCGCTTCATCTGCTCTGTTAGTGATGAGTTAAATACCTATATTGAAAAATTGACGCAATCGAGAGCTTATTTTACAGTCGGAACAAAAGACTTATATTTATCACCTACTAATTTCGATCAATTCTTTGACTTATATAGGGGGAAAACGGTGGCGTGTAAAACGCCAGATTATGTCTTAGAACAAGTCATATTGTTTAACCATAATCCCGAGCTTGAGTTTAAGTTAACCGATGAGGAAACTGAGTATGTACTTAGTCATAATTTAGGCATGTGTACCTTGATTGAAGGACAAACCTCAAAGTATTTACTAACGGAGGGGAGCCTTTACCGTTTAGACGCAGATTTTAGTAAAAATGTCTTACCGTTACTAAAAAGAATGGGAGAACTGCCATACTATGAATTAAAAATGAATGAAGCTTATATGGGTAAATTTTTATCGGTGTTGTTACCAAATATTAAAAAGTACTTACGTCATTCTTCATTAAGTTCATTGTATGATAAATTTGAAGTGTATCCGTTAAATACAACATTTTATCTTGATTCTGATGTGCGCGGTGCTTTAACGTTACGAGTTGAATTTCAATATGGCGATATCGTCTTTGATGGTTTAGATTCGCAACCCCAAGCCGAAAATTCATCTGTGCTTCGTGATGGAACAAAGGAAGCGGGAATTCATGCGGTGATTAAGCGTCACCACTTTAATGTTAAAAAGACGTTGTATCGATTAGATGACGAAGACTTTATTTACGATTTTATTCAATATGGTATTCACGATTTAACAAAGATTGGTGAAGTGTTTGCTTCGGAAGCCTTTAAAAAAATAAAAA
>DNGE01000179.1:14704-20254 GCA_003486705.1 Bacillota bacterium | reverse complement strand
GAAGCCTTTAAAAAAATAAAAATTAAAGAACCGAAGTCTTTAGCGATGGGCATTCGTGTGGATAGCCAATTATTAAAAGTGAACTTTGAAGAGTTAGAGTTTCAACCGTCAGACTATAAAAAAATATTGGCGGCTTACCGTGTCAATAAAAAGTATTTCCGTTTAAAAGATGGATCGTATTTAAATCTTAAAAATGACTATTTAGATTCTTTAAACTCGTTCGTCGATGATTTTCATTTATCAGAAAATGACTTATTTGAGACAGAAATTGAACTGCCTAAGTACTCTGCCTTTTATTTAAAATCATTAACCGAAAGTAGTCATGTTTTAAAGGCGACAGTTGATGATAGTTTTAACGCATTAATTGAGGAATTCCAAAATATCGATGAAGCAAGATTTGAAGTACCGGATACATTAAAACCAATCTTAAGAAGTTATCAAAAGACAGGGTATCGCTGGCTTAAAACATTAAGTAAATACGGCATGGGCGGTATTTTAGCTGATGACATGGGACTTGGAAAAACGATTCAGGTTATTACGTTATTACTATCAGTTCATCATGAAAATTGTCAACCATCGATTATTGTGGCACCTAGTTCGCTAGTTTACAACTGGAAGCGTGAAATAGAGAAGTTTGCACCGATGCTTGGTGTGAGTGTCATTACAGGGGCAGCGAATGAACGTAAACAATTGATTGAAGCGCATCAAGGTAATGGGATTATTATTACCTCGTATGACTTATTAAGACGTGATATTAGCATTTATGAAAAAATGGACTTTGAATTTTGTGTGTTGGATGAAGCGCATTATATCAAAAATCATTTAACTCAAAATGCACGATCAGTTAAAAAGATTAAAAGTAAGCGCCGTTTTGCATTAACGGGTACTCCAATTGAAAATTCATTAGCCGATTTATGGTCAATTTTTGATTTTATCATGCCAGAGTATCTTGGCTCATATACTCTATTTAAAAAGAAGTATGAGGTTCCAATCATTAGACAAAATAATGCCGCGCTATTATCGCGATTACATCAACAAGTTGCGCCATTTATTTTAAGACGCTTGAAAAAAGATGTTTTAAAAGAATTACCGGAGAAAATTGAAACGGTTGTCTATTGTGAAATGGAAGAGGAACAACGTAAAATTTATTTTGCAACACTTCACCAAATGCGCAAAGAGTTTCATTCAGATCTTGAAACGGCCGGAATTGAGCGCAGCCGTATCAAAGTGTTAGCACTGCTTATGCGCTTACGTCAACTCTGTTGTCACCCAAGCTTATATCTTGATAACTATAAAGCCGAAAGTGCCAAGTTAAACTTATGTCTAGAACTCGTCAACGATTGTATCGCATCAGGACATAAAATTTTAATCTTCTCTCAATTCACCTCGATGCTTGATATTTTAAGTCATGAATTGAAAAAACAAGAGATTGAACATTATATGTTAACCGGTTCAACGAAAACAAAAGATCGCTTAGAACTGACTGAAGCGTTTAATGAAGGAAACGTGCCTGTGTTTTTAATTTCATTAAAAGCAGGTGGTACGGGATTAAATTTAACAGGTGCTGATGTGGTCATCCATTACGACCCATGGTGGAATATGAGTGCACAAAATCAAGCTACTGACCGTGCTCACCGTATTGGACAGCTACAAAAAGTGCAAGTTTTCAAACTTATTGTTAAAGAAACCATTGAAGAAAAAATAGAAGATTTACAAAAAATGAAACTTGATTTAACGGAATCGATTGTCAAAGAAGGGGAGACGTTTATTAATAAACTCTCAACGGAAGAAATCGTGGCCCTATTTGATGAAGAAACTAATGAGATATAAGACTCAGCCCCTTAGGGGCTTTTTTTTATTAGTTAGCCGATGATAGATTCAACTATTATTAGAGTTACGAATAAAGGGAATCATGTTTCAGTCATAAGGATACCTATTAATACTGACGGATATAAAATATAGGATTGGAATAAGAAGTTTTAAAAGTTAATACCATGAGATTTCACTGTTTGGGTGAAATCTTTTTTTGAGTAAAAATGTAAAGAGAATGAATGACTATCTCTCCGAGTTAGAATTATCGATAGATATTGCGTTTAAGTATATTATAAATTAGATAATTAGACAATACTCTAATAAAAGTGGGTTTCAAATTTTTCAACACGTCATACCATTTAAAAAATCATATTTGAAGTATTTAGGGAGGAAAAGATGGCTGACATGACGAAAGCAAGCTGCGCAACGTTTATATTAATTTATTGATCATTGACGTAGGAGGGTTGAAATTTTATAGCAACTTGAAAATAGGTTACTAAGTCGCCAATCAGTATTAAAAGTACTCACCCTATATTGTTAAAAAGTGGAAAATGTATTATGATAGGATTTAAGTAGTAGCTATTAATTACGAGGAGGTGATGGCATGTTCATCGCATATATACTAATTTTAATCGTTGGTGGCCTTATGATAATGAAGCCTAAAAAGATAATTCATATGATTAAAGGTCCTTTAGTCCCACAAAATACAAACATTGAAGACGTGTGGTTGTATAAACTTAGATACATTGGATGGTTCGTATTAGCGGCTGGGATATTTGGTATAATCAATCTTTTTGTTTTGTGATTAAACATACGAGAGTGACTGTTGATCGTATTAAAAATTACATTTTAAATCGCGTAAAGATTGACAATTTTCATAAACTAATCATATAATAAAGTAAATAATAAAACGTTGAATGAGAAATAGTAATTTCATGAAATCTTTGTAGAGAGTCGACGGTGGGTGAAAGTCGATAAGGTAGTAGTGAAATGAATGGGCTCATGAGCGGAACCTGAAAGATGATAGTAGGGAACCCGGGATCTCCCGTTACAGAGATAAAATCTAATTTAAATGGATTTGAGCGGATTAGTGAAAGCTAATCTATTGAGGTGGCACCGCGGTGAATAATCGTCCTCTATTTATGAACTTTTTTCATAAGTAGAGGGCTTTTTTGTTAGTTCCACTCAATGCATACAATTGTTAGTGGAACTATACGTCTGCGAAGCGCTTGTCCTCCTGTGTTGAGGGGTTAGACGTCCTCCGTGTCATTCCCAGTTAGAAAAATTAATCTATATGGTTAGTTCTTCTATACGTAACAGTGAGACGGGCAAAAAAACAAATAAGTACTCTACTTAAATACTTAATTTTATTTAAAGGAGTCGATATTATGGCAAGAATATTATCAGCAATTCAACCATCAGGAACGTTATCAATTGGGAACTACTTAGGAGCACTTAAAAACTTTGTTAAATTGCAAGATGAGCATGAATGTTTCTTCTTTATCGTGGATCAACATGCTATCACAGTCCCACAAGATAAAACAGAATTACGTAAAAAAACTAAGGAATTAACAGCGCTTTACTTAGCTTGTGGGTTAAATCCTGAAAAGGCAACGATCTTCGTTCAATCAGAAGTCCCAGCTCATACACAACTTGCTTGGATGTTAACATGTAACACGCAAATGGGTGAGTTAGAGCGTATGACGCAGTTCAAAGATAAATCTCAAAAACAAAGTGCTAAAGGTCAAGGGATTTCAGCCGGATTATTTATGTACCCAGTCTTAATGGCAGCAGATATTTTATTATATGATGTGGATTTCGTACCAGTTGGAGACGATCAAAAACAACATTTAGAATTAACACGAGACTTAGCAGAGCGTTTCAATAACCGTTTTGGCGAGACATTCAAAATTCCAGAACCATTAATCGCAAAAACAGGAGCTCGTATCATGTCATTACAAGAGCCAACAAAGAAAATGAGTAAATCAGATGAAAATACAAAGAACATGATTTTAATGACAGATGAGCCAAATATCATCCGTAAAAAAATCAAGTCTGCAGTGACTGATACAGAAGGAACAATTAAATTTGATCGCGAGAACAAGCCTGGTATCTCGAACCTTCTTGAGATTTACTCTACGATTACAGGAGAAACCATTGCAGAATTAGAAACACGCTACGAAGGAATGGGCTACGGACAATTTAAATCAGACTTAGCAGAGGTTGTCGTTGCTGAACTTGAACCGATTCAACAAAAAATGAAAGAATTATTAAAATCACCTGTGATTGATGAAGTGTTAGATGCAGGAGCAGAACGAGCTAATAAATTAGCTTATAAAAAAGTTAAAAAAGCAGAACAACGTATGGGCCTTGGTCGCAAACGTTAATGAAAGAAGAGATAGTAGCTGTTGGCTACTATCTCTTTTTTACACTAAAGGTTCATATCATCTATCCAATAATAAGTAATTAACGGTAAAAAACGGAATGTTATGTTAAACTAGTCATATAGAAAAGAAAGGGGAGTCCAGATGAGTTATTTTATGGAACTTTTAATAGCATTTCTAGTCGGGTTATTAGTAGGAAAAGCGCTTGATAAATATTATAAGAAAAATAATATTCCAAGAATTTGGTATACCAAATTTTTTAACCAACCAAAGTCAAAATTTCAACAATTTATCATGGTTGCAATACCGATTATGATACTTACCTTTTTGCAACCATACATAAATTTCATTCTATACATGGTGATTTTTGTAACGATCATGACAACAATAAATAGCATCTTTTACGATTATTGATATCTGATAATAAGAGGTTTAATCAACTAGTGATAAAAGCACGTTTTCATCAATACTAAACAGTACCATATTTTTATGGTCATTTTATGAGAATAACCTATTTCATGTCATTTTTTAATATGAGTCAATTAGATACAATTAAATTAACGATACCTAACAAAGCTTTAGCTAATAGTCAAAGAATCATACAGGCTTTATCTTAAAAGAATGAGAGCGTGGAATCAGACATGATCCCGAAACGGTGTTAAAGGGGGAATATGGGATGTGTGTAAAAAAATTAGAAAGTGAACGTTTATGGCTAGTCCCTCTAACATTGAAGAGATGTGAGCAACTATTAAACGAATCAAAGCACAAAACTGTTAAACAGTTATATGAAGATGTGAGCTGGCCAACAAAAGATACATTGGACATCTTACCAATGATGTATCAATTGCTAAAAAGGACAAAACACCCGACTGGATTTGAATGTTGGATGATTGTCGTAAAGAAGAGTGAGGCTATAATTGGTGATATTAGTTTTCACAATCATCCTGATTCGTCAGGTACTGTTGAGATAGGCTATGGCTTAATTGCATCAGCTCAAGGGAAAGGGTATGGATTCGAAGCACTTCAACGCTTAATGACATGGGCAATAAATCAGCCTAATATAACCCGTATAAAAGCAACGTGTCTTACTAATAATGAAGCGTCAATCAGACTTTTACAAAAAGTTGGCATGCAAGAAATAACACGTGATTCACTTGTGATTGAGTGGTGTTATGACTGCACATAAAAATAAAAGCCTGCACGCAGGCTTTTACTATAATATTTGTCTAGTAGGTGAAGGGGGTTAAATCTTCCTTATGTCACAAGATACCTTAAACTATTCCTTAATTTCAACTTCATCATCCTCACCAAAAGAAAGAAAAGAGAAAACATATAAAACACCTGCCATGATTAA
>DNGE01000179.1:8706-14461 GCA_003486705.1 Bacillota bacterium | reverse complement strand
GAATAAACAAAAAGACATCAAGTAACCTTGATGTCTTTTTGTTTATTTATTTTATGTCATGATTTGATCATTTGAGCTGAGTGAATCATCGTCGTCTTCTAATAAGAAGTCGAAATGACGTTTACTTGTTAATATTATATTTGTTCTAATATCAGCTTTAATTTGTGAATTCCAATCTGCTAGGAAAGAAAAACGATAAAACGCTTCATCTAAAACAGTTGGTTGATATGATACTGCATCCATACCCATTTGATCATATAGATTAACAAGGGGGATGTTACCTTTTGAACAACCGATTAAAATCATTGTTGAACAAAATGCAGTATATAAAAACTGTACAGCTTTCATCATAAACCTCCATGTTCTAATTTAACGAACGTTTACTAATTTATCACACATAGACGCTTGTGTAAACAAAAAATGTGTATTTTGTGTAAGAAAATGACGGATTATGACTGTTTTCTGATTAGAAAGGGTTACAAAAAAACATCAATTCACAAAGTGTTGATGTATTTTCACAAAGTAAATAACGTCTAACAAGATGTAAATAGATGAAAAATCCAAAATGAAAACGCAACCCGTTGTTGGTATCAGGACATATTTTAAAGAGCTAGGAATATACATTGTAAAAAATACACTGAAATCTTACCAAAGAAAGGAGCACAAAACAGATGATTTATCATAATTCAAAATCTAATTTACTAGAAGTGTTAGAGTCTAATTACGTGTTACAAGATATTAGTCAGCCCAATTTGTATCGCGATATTTATCGATATGATGAAGTTCCAAAGGTGACGTTTAATCACACGCATGTTCCAATTCATATGCCTGATCAAATCTTCATTACGGATACGTCATTTCGTGATGGTCAACAATCAAGAGTACCTTATACGGTTAAACAGATTAAACAATTATATACATTTTTACATCAACTCGGTGGACCTAAAGGGATTGTGTCACACAGCGAGTTTTTCTTATATTCAAAAAAAGACCGTGAAGCTGTTTATGAATGTTTGTCGCTTGGTTATCAAACCCCAGTTATCACGAGTTGGATCAGGGCAAATAAGGATGACTTTAAGTTAGTAAAAGAGGTAGGCTTAAGTGAAACGGGGATTTTAGTCTCATGTTCTGATTATCATATTTTTAAAAAGATGAAGAAGAGTCGTTCACAGGCGTTTGATCATTACTTAGGTATTATTAAAGAGGCATTAAATCAAGGTATTGTACCCCGCTGTCATTTAGAAGATATTACACGCGCTGATTTTTACGGATTCGTAGTCCCATTTGCAAGAGCGCTAAGTCAATTAAGTCAAGAAAGTGGCATTCCTATTAAAGTTCGAGCTTGTGATACGATGGGCTATGGTGTGACCTATCCAGGAGCCGCCCTGCCGCGCTCCGTTCAGGGAATTATATACGGCCTACGCCATCACGCCCATTTTGAAAGTGAACACATTGAGTGGCATGGCCACAATGATTTTTACAAAGCCGTACAAAATGCCACGTCTGCCTGGCTTTATGGGGCTAGTAATATAAACTGCACGATGCTTGGCATCGGTGAGCGCACCGGTAACACGCCGCTTGAGGCGATGGTGTTTGAGTACGCGCAGCTTCGCGGTACGCTTGATGGCATGGATACAACGGTAATTACCGATATCGCAGATTATTACGAAAAAGAAATTGGCTACAAAGTGCCAAATGATATGCCATTTGTCGGTCAAAATTTCAATGTCACACGTGCTGGCATTCATGCAGACGGCTTACTAAAAGATGAAGAAATTTATAATATCTTTGATACAGATAAATTATTAAAGCGACCACCGCAGGTGGCGGTGTCATCGTATTCTGGACTTGCAGGCATAGCGCATTGGATCAATGGCTACTACCAGCTAAAAGGTGATGAGAAAGTTGATAAATACAATGACATTGTCTTTGATTTAAAACAGTGGGTTGATGAACAGTTTGCAAGTGGACGCAATGGGGTCTTAACTGATGAAGAATTAGCAGCGTGGGTCGCTGAGTACAAGGGGAGAGTATAATGGGCTTAACATTAGCACAAAAAATAATAAAAAGCCACTTAATAAGTGGTGACATGACTGTTGGAAGTGAAATTGGATTACGAATTGACCAAACGTTAACACAAGATTCAACAGGGACAATGGCGTACTTACAACTAGAAGCCATGAACATTGATACTGTAAAAACAAAACGTTCGGTTGCGTATATTGATCATAATATGTTACAAGTCGGATTTGAAAACGCGGATGATCATGCCTATATTCAAAGTGTTGCGAATAAGTACGGGATATATTTTTCAAAGCCTGGAAACGGCATTTGTCATCAAGTCCATTTAGAGCGTTTTGGTACGCCAGGTGAAACGTTAATTGGTAGTGATTCGCACACCCCAACAAACGGGGCACTTGGGATGCTTGCCATGGGGGCTGGAGGCTTAGATGTCGCGCAAGCGATGGCGGGAGTACCTTATTACATCAAAATGCCAAAGATAATAAACGTCCAATTACTCGGTAAGTTGCAAACCGGTGTGAGTGCAAAAGATATCATCTTAGACGTGTTGCAGAAACTTTCGGTAAAAGGTGGCGTTGGTTATATATTAGAATATAGTGGGGATGGGTTGATGCATTTAACCGTGCCTGAGCGTGCAACCATTACGAATATGGGAGCAGAACTTGGGGCAACTACATCTATTTTTCCAAGCGACAAAGTAACGTATAAGTTTTTAAAAGCACAACATCGCGAAGAGGATTATACGCCTTTAGCAGCAGATGAAAATGCTGTTTATGACAAAATCATAACCATTCAACTAGATGAATTAAAACCCCTCATTGCAAAGCCACATTCCCCAGATAACGTCCAGAGTGTGAGTGAAGTTGGCGAAATTAAAGTGAATCAAGTTGCTATTGGGTCTTGCACAAATGGCTCGTATTTAGACTTAATGAAAGTTGCAACACTTTTAAAAGGAAGAACCGTTCATCCTGACGTGAGTCTCGTTATTTCACCGGGATCAAAGCAAGTTTTAACCATGCTTGCCAAAAATGGTGCATTAGCTGATTTAGTAGCTGCAGGAGCACGCATTCTTGAAAGCGGATGCGGACCATGCATTGGGATGGGGCAGGCCCCAGCCAGTGGGGCTGTCAGTTTACGCACCTTTAACCGTAACTTTTACGGGCGTTGTGGAACACTTTCAGCAAATGTTTACTTATGCTCACCAGAAACTGCAGCTATTTCAGCCATTCGTGGGTATTTAACAGACCCGACGACTGCAGAACACGAAGTCATCATGCAACCGAAAGTATTTGAGGTGAATGATAATCAAATATTAAATCCCTATCTAGGGGAACAAAGTATTGTTAGAGGTCCAAATATAAAACCATTTCCACTTAATACAAAGTTAGAATCAACAATCAAAGCATGTGTGCAATTAAAAGTTGATGATAATATTACAACGGATCACATCATGCCATCGAATGCTAAATTATTACCGTATCGTTCAAATGTTCCATATTTAGCAAACTATTGTTTTTCAACGGTTGATGAGACATTTGCGAGTCGTGCAAAACTTAATCCAAGTTCTGTTATCATAGGGGGGCAAAATTTTGGACAAGGTTCATCCCGTGAACATGCTGCCCTTGTGTTATTGTATCTTGGTGTAAAAATGGTCATCGCCAAATCATTCGCCCGTATTCATAAAGCGAATCTCATTAACTCTGGTATTTTGCCGCTTGAATTTAAAAATTCAGACGATGCAGACACCATTGATTTAGGAGATGAACTCGTGGTAACGAATATTAAATACGTTATTGAAGACGGACAATCTGAGATCGTGGTAACAAACACGACCAAACAGACCACATTCGCAACAAAACTAAATGTTTCAAATCGCGATCGCTTCCTATTACTATGTGGTGGGGCCATCAACGCGATCCGCACAAAGGAGGATAACCATGAGAACTGTAACACTCATTAAAGGAGACGGCATTGGACCTGAAGTAAGTGAGGCTGTCATTAAAATATTTGAAAAAGCAAAGGTACCGATTGTTTGGGATGTAGTAGAAGCGGGAGCGCATTGTATGGATACCCATGGCACACCGCTACCTGAAACCGTGTTGGATTCTATTTCTAAACATAAGATTGCGTTAAAAGCACCCATTAGCACGCCAATAGGCAGTGGCTTTCGTAGTGTGAATGTAGCACTCCGTCAACACTTTAATCTGTATGCAAATATACGCCCCATTAAATCAATTCCTGGCATTAAAGCACGCTATGATGAAGTAGATTTAATTATTGTACGTGAAAACTCAGAAGATTTATATGTCGGAATCGAACATAAAGTGGGCGAGGATGCCGCGGAATCAATTAAAATTGTTACGCGTAAAGCAAGCGAACGCATTGCAAAATATGCCTTCGATTTGGCAAAAAGTTTGAATCGTGAGAAAGTAACGGCTGTTCATAAAGCAAATATCATGAAACTTAGCGATGGCTTATTTTTAGATAGTGTGCGCCACATTTCAAAGGGATATGGTGGTTTAACATACAACGAAGCGATTGTTGATGCGATGTGTATGAATTTAGTGTTGCACCCAGAAAAGTCTGATGTGTTAGTGATGGGGAATTTGTATGGGGATATTTTATCTGATTTGTGTGCAGGTTTTGTTGGGGGACTCGGTTTAATTCCCGGTGCTAATATTGGGGAGGATGTTGCAATTTTTGAAGCGGTTCATGGTAGTGCACCTGATATTGCGGGACAAAATTTAGCTAATCCAACAGCACTGTTGCAATCAGGAATTATGATGTTACGTCATTTAGGGTTGTTTGATGAGGCTGAAAAAATTGAGCGTGCACTATATTGTGTGTATGCAAGCGGTGATTGTTTAACACGTGATTTAGGGGGCGTATCAACGACATCTGAATTTGTTGAGGCCATTATATCACACTTGTAATATGGGTTAAATTTCCACTACATGTGGCGTTTTTGTCATAGAAAACGCTTAAAAGTACGATGAAACTACAGATTTCTACAAGAATGTGTGACATTTTTGTCCGGATTGTGTCTATTGTGTGGACTATATTTAAATATATGATATACTAATATATGGATACAATAAGGGGTATTTGTTTTTATAATACTTAGGAGGAGAGATCAATGGAGACTATCAAATCAAAAGGTTGGAACTGGGATAAGTCAGATGAAATATTTTGGCGAACTCCAGCAGAAGAATCTTATTATTTACGATTAAGATGGGAGAAACTTGATTTTGAAGAATTCTTAGATTTAGGTTGTGGTGTTGGACGTCATTCATTATTTTTTGCTGAAGATGGTTATACGGTAACGTCGTTTGATATTTCAAACAGTGGACTTAATGAATTGCGTGAAAAAGCTGATTCAATGGGATTGGAAATGGATTTACATCATGGGGATATGTTAAATCTACCGTACCAAAGCCAATCATTTGACTGTATATTAGCTTATCACAGTATTTATCACACGAATTACGTAAATCTAAAATCAATTTTTTCAAAATTATATGACTTATTAGTTGACGGTGGAGAATTGTACGTAACATTAAATTCTAAGGCAACACCTGCGTTTACAGATTTAAGAAATAACAAAGTAGATGAGCATACAATCATCAAAACAGAAGGAATTGAGGCAGGAATTTTACACACGTATGTTAGTGAAGAAGAGATTTCTGAATTAATTCAATGCTTTAAACTTGTATCAATGAAACACATTGGGTCA
>DNGE01000179.1:8354-8515 GCA_003486705.1 Bacillota bacterium | reverse complement strand
TGAAACACATTGGGTCATATTATGAGAATCAATTATCATATCATTACCATATATTATTGAAAAAATAATAGACTCTTATCATATAAAAAGAGGATTTCAACGATTAAGAAAATCGTGGAAATCCTCTTTTTTTTATGGCTCTGTTAAACATAAATGTTGTT
>DNGE01000179.1:6250-8047 GCA_003486705.1 Bacillota bacterium | reverse complement strand
AATATTTCTAAAAACAACAACAAAGTATAACGAAACTTGTATATTCAAAATTACGCCAATACGTTTTTTGATACTTGATATTGTAACGTTACAAGCTCATCTAAGATTTGAGTCCAATCCTGTCGTTTTGCAAACTCAACGCCTTGCATAGACATACTAAAGCGTAATACATCATTTGTGATTAGCTTCTTCACACAATTCGTAAAGCTCTCTATATCATTTGGCTTTGCTAAATAGCCATTTAATTGGTTAGTGATAAGATTAGCAACGCCTCCGGCGTTCACCCCAACAACAGGAAGTCCAGAAGCATTCGCTTCTAAAACGACATTACCAAGTGTTTCGGTTTGAGATGGAAAGACGAAAAGATCGCAAGAGGCGTATAGTTTTGAAAGGTCTGCTCCCGTTTTATAACCGGTGAAAATAGTTTCCTTTGGGAATGTTGCAACCATTTCATTCATCAAAGGGCCATCACCTGTGACAATGAGTACAATGCGTTCTTTAAATTGCTGAAGCAAGGCTTCAAAACTTTGACGTAGCACATCTAAGTTTTTTTCTGGGGCTAATCTGCCTACATATAATAGGGCAATTTTATCAGATATACCGAGTTCTTTTCTTAAATTTGAATCCCGAAATGTTGGACTAAACTGCTTTAAGTCAACACCGCGTGTGAAAATTGAAATATCTTGCACCCCATTATCTAACAAGTATTGTTTTGTGACATTGGATGGACATAAGGTTAAAGCGTGTTGATTATGAAACCACCTTAAGTATGACCAAAGCGGTCCATTCATTGATTTTAGGTGATAATAATTTAAATACTGATCGAAGTTTGTACTATAGTTTGAAACAGATGGAATATTGTATTTTTTTGCATACCATAGGCCACAAAGCCCTAAGTTAAACTCTGTCATACATTGAATAAGCGTCGGCTTAAACGCGTGTAAAATACGGTTTAAACGAAACATATTCGGAAATGTAATCCGACATTCTGGATATATAAGCAACGGAACACTTAAAAATGACACATTAGAGGGCTGAGCCTCATCTACAAAACATTCTGGTGAGATGATAATATATGGGATGTTTTTAGTTCTGTAATACTGTGTCATGCGTTTAATTGTTTGACTCACCCCGTTTACTTGTGGTAAATACGTATCCGTGAATATGGCAACTTTCATAAAAATTCCCCCTACTTAAAATAGTATCTCGCTACTATTATTTTAATGTAATGGAAAGACAAAGTTTATTGAGTTTCTGTTAACTTTTGTTAAGTAATGTTAAGAATATTAAGATTGGGTTAAAATAAATAGGTGTTGTTTGACCTTTATAAATAAAAAGGGGAGTCAATGAACATTGAATATTTAGGTATAATTTTCATATATTTTGACAGTTTATAATTATTCCTAAAATCATATATAATGGTTGATAGTCTTTCATATGCTACGTTTAAATGACGTCATAAATTGTTTCACTTTTGAATAGTACAATTTGAGTTAACGCTTGAACAAATTGGGGAACTTAAAAAAGTGAGATCTATTGATAGCGTAAAAATAAAAGAACCAATAAATTAAATCATACAACTAAGTCGCATCATGTATTTAAGAACACCTTTAATAAAAATTGGGTGATTATATCTTCATTTTTGCGACTAAATTAGCCAAAAGTTAGTTTGAATTCTCAACACAGCGAAAAACACTAAGGAATAAATTGTCTTATTTCTGTAAAATTGTCAGTAAAATGATATCTAAATGTATAAAATAGGATATAATAGTTTAGTAGATTTATGCCTTGGGGGAA